>DATNQN010000072.1 GCA_036703985.1 Leptolyngbyaceae cyanobacterium | reverse complement strand
CAAAATACCGATCGCAAACCCAGGTTTTGAACTACCCTTTCTGGGAGATAACGAATTTACTACCCAGAATGTACCCGGTTGGCAAGTATACGACCCATCTGGGTTGATACTAATACCGTTCGTTTCTAACTATGCCGTCTTAAATCCCGCCACCTACTCTTATCCCGGACAAGCGCCGCAAGGCAATAATGTGGGTGCAATTTTTTTGGGACTCGACCCTGGTAGTGGCGAGGTAGCATTAACCCAAACCCTTAGCAGTGTGTTGGAAGCCAACACTAGCTATAACTTACAGGTGAAAGTGGGTAATGCCGCCCCAGACGAGTTTACTCCTTTTGGTTTCCCAGGCTATCGAGTCGAATTGTTGGCCGGAGATCGAGTAATTGCCCAAGACAACAACACTCAAAAACCCATAGAAGGCAGTTTTGGCATTTCAACCGTCAAATATACCGCCGCAGCCAATGACCCCGATTTGGGCAAACCGCTGCAAATTCGATTGTTTAATATTTTGCAGGGTACAGGTGCAGAAGTCGGTTTCGATGATGTCAAGTTAGAGGCTACTACTCCGACAGTCATCAACGGCGGATTTGAAGACCCGGTTCTCGCAGACAATGATTACACTACTCAACTGGTACCCGGTTGGCAAGTATATGACCCATCCAACCTGATTAGCGTACCGGGGGTTGGTAACTATGCAGTGTTAAATCCTGCCACATACTCTTATCCACAAGAGGCTCCTGAAGGCAATAATGTAGGAGCTATTTTTTTGGGGCTAACACCAGGAAGCGGTGTTGTAGGCTTAACCCAAACACTTTCTAATGTCTTGACGGCTGACACCACATATCAGTTAAAAGTCAAAGTTGGTAATGCCGCACCCGATGAATTCACCTCTCCTGGCTTTCCTGGGTATGCCGTGCAGTTGTTGGCTGGCTCTCAAGTAATTGCCCAGGATAATAACACCCTCAATCTGCCGGAAGGGATTTTTGGCGAATCAACGGTCACATATTCGGCTGCTGCTAATGACCCCAATTTAGGCCAACCATTACAAATTCGTTTGCTCAATATCTTGCAGAGCGAAGGTGCAGAAATTGGTTTCGATGATGTCAGATTCGACATTACTAAACTGCCGCCAAAGTTATTTGACGAAGCATACTATCTGCAAAATAACTCCGATGTGGCGGAGGCGGTTAGGGCGGGCAGAATTACTTCTGGATTAGCGCATTTTAATTTATCCGGTCGTAAAGAAGGGCGCACATCGATATCTCCCTATTTCAACGAAGCTAGCTACTTGCAAAAATATAAGGATGTGGCAGATGCTGTCAGCGCAGGGGATTTCTCTTCTGGGTTGCAACACTTTTTGGATTTTGGTTACGAGGAGGGACGGGCTCCGGATATAGGAGTTCCCGGTTCGGGAGATATTTATTTACGAAAATACGCCGATGTAGCGGCAGGAGTGGCAAACGGAACTTTCAAGTCTTGGTACGATCATTTTCTCCAATTTGGCTTAAAGGAAGGACGATCGCCTACTTATTTCTACCCTTTTGATTATGAAGGATACTACCCTGATGTAGCTGCGGCTGTTGCAGACCCAAACGACAATATAGTATCGGCTTTCGATCACTTTGTCCGCATCGGGCAATTTGAAACCAGACTTCCCCTTTTCACTGGCACTAGCGGTAATGATGTCATACAAGGTTTTGGTTTAAAGCCGTTTTTATTTGGGATTCATTTTGAGGTGACTAGCTTCGATCCTGTGGATTATAGATCGGGTAATGGTTTGGGCGAGATCGATACTTTGATCGGTTCGCCTGGAGCAGAGGTTTATCAGCTTGGTCACGGTACTGCTCCATCGTATCCCAATGGCATTCAGTATTATATTGGTAGTGGTGAATCCGACTACGCGATAATTCGCAATTTTGAGAAAGGAATTGACGTTATCGAGAGCTTAGATCCTAACCTTGTTCAACAGGTTCAAGACGGAAACCTCAGACTCTTTTCCAGTGGAGACTTAGTTGCGGTTTTGGAAGGCGTAACAACTCAACTGACTCCCACGAGTGGAGGTGATTTCGTTTTCCTACCAGGAACAGTTTTCTTCACCTAAAAAGGTTTGAATGTCGATCGTTCGCGGTTCGTTGCACATTGTTTATTGTTGATTACGATTAACTATGAACTATGAAAGATGAACCGCAAACGATGAACGCCGATATTCTAATTCTCTCAAATGGGCCTGGGGAGTTGGCAACCTGGGTGCGTCCGGTGGTGCAACAACTGCGACAACAACTGGGATACGATCGATCGCAAATCCGCATCTCGGTAGTGTTATCTCCTTGTCCCAATGCCAGTGGTAAAGAGGCAGAAATTGCCCGCAGTTATCCAGAAGTCGATCGCGTACAAGCACCAGAACATTTTTTTGATTTCTTGCTGTGGGGTAAAACCGCTGAAAATTGGGATTGGCGCGATCGAGGCGTAGTGATTTTTTTAGGTGGAGATCAATTTTTTACTGTAGTAATTGGTAAACGCTTGGGTTATCGTACTGTTGTTTACGCTGAGTGGGAAGCGCGTTGGCATAACTGGATCGATCGATTTGGGGTAATGAAACCAGAAATTGTCGCTAAAGTTCCTCAGAAATACGCTCGCCAATTTACCGTAGTTGGGGATTTGATGGCAGAAGCCGGAAATCAAGTCACCGAAGAATCTCCTCATTCCCAAACTGAATTAATTGGTTTGCTTCCCGGCTCGAAAGCCGCAAAATTGGCTCAGGGCGTACCTTTAGGTTTAGCGATCGCAGAACGCATTCACGCTAGTAATCCCCAAACTCGTTTCGGGATTTTTGTTGCTCCTACTTTGGATATTCAAAAACTAGCTCGATTTGCCGATCCTCAACAAAATCCCGCGATTGAAAAATTAGGTTGGGGAAGCGCTGAACTAATTATTCCCCCTCAGCCTGAAACACCTTTTCTAAAAACAAAGGCTGGCTTGCGAGTAGAATTATTTACTCAATCACCCGCTTACGATTTGTTGTTTCAATGTCGGATTTGCTTAACTACAGTGGGAGCTAATACAGCAGAATTGGGTGCTTTAGCAGTGCCGATGCTGGTGTTAATTCCCACCCAACAGTTAGATGCAATGCGTAGTTGGGATGGGTTGCCGGGATTGTTAGCTAATCTGCCATTAATAGGCTCTTTATTCGCTAAATCGATTAACTGGGTGGTATTGCGAAATAAACGTTTATTTGCATGGCCAAATATTTGGGCAAACAGGGAAATCGTACCGGAATTAGTCGGAAAATTGATACCTGAAGATATTGCAGGATTGGTTTTAAATTATTTGAATCATCCAGAGGAGTTAGATCGAATGCGTTCTAGTTTGCGAGCAGTCAGAGGACAACCAGGCGCGGCACAAAAATTAGCCCAGATAGCTTGGGAAGAATTGTGCAAATTTGAACGAACGGAAAGTAATAACTCAAGTTGCTAGTTATGAGTCTGACTTTTTCTTAGCCCCTCTTAATAAAGGGGGTTGGGG
Source organism: Leptolyngbyaceae cyanobacterium (assembly GCA_036703985.1). GTDB lineage: Bacteria > Cyanobacteriota > Cyanobacteriia > Cyanobacteriales > Aerosakkonemataceae > DATNQN01. The sequence continues at coordinate 91,655 of DATNQN010000072.1, read as the reverse complement.
GTTTCTAAATCTAGTAATTACAGCGTTATAATCTTTATAATACCCCTTATTAAGGTAGCAGTCTGCTTTCAAATCCCCCCTTAAAAATGTGTATTTAGTTCTAAAGGTCAATATTTTAAATAGTAAATTGAATTAATAGTAAAAAAAATAAAATAAACGTATGAACAGTGAGATAATAACTGAACCAGATAGGATATAAATCGATATATTCGCTTCCAAATTTTTCAATTACTGGTAATAAAGATTATGAGCGAACAAGAAATTTACGTTGTACTAGGAGCCACTGGTCAAACAGGAGCAGCCGCCGCCGAAACTTTAATCGAACATGGTGCATCCGTGCGAGTTGTGGTGAGAAATGCTAGCAAAGGTGACGTTTGGGCGCAGCGAGGTGCAGAAGTAGCTGTTGCTGATGTGACAGATGTAGAAGCACTCACCAAAGCATTTTCCGGTGCAACAGGTGCTTACCTTCTCAATCCGCCTGCCTACAATGCTGATGATATGTTTGCGGTTGCCGAAACGGTAGGCAAAGCATTCCAACAAGCAGTTCAAAATGCCGGACTCTCTAAAATCGTGCAGCTTTCCTCGGTAGGTGCTCATATTCCAGAAGGAACTGGTAATATTCGCACTACCTGGATTTTAGAAAGAATCTTGGGTAATCTTGATTTACCCGTGACATTTGTTCGCGCTGCTTATTTTATGGAGAATTGGGCATCAATGGCAGGTGTAGCGGCGAATAATGGGGTGTTGCCCAGCTTTCTCACTCCTTTAGATCGTGCCATACCAATGGTTTCAGCAGCAGATATCGGGCGCGTTTGTGCAGAGTGCTTATTGGAAACCTGGAGCGGTAAAAGGATCGTCGAACTGGAAGGGCCACAGCCTTATAGCCCCAATGATGCGGCGGCGGCATTTGCCAAGGCGTTGGGTCGTTCGGTACAGGCGGTTGAGCTTCCAAGTTCAGACTGGGGAAAAGTTCTCGAACAAGGTGGGAATAGTCCTAGTTCTGTCAATTCTTGGAGCCAGATGTTAGATAATTTCAATACTGGCCATATTGTTTTTGAAGGTAAGGGAGCTACTCATGTCAAAGGACGAGTTACTCTCGAAGATGCGATCGCATCGTTAGTTTAACAGTTTTCAATGAGGAAAGCCCTAATTAAGGGCTTTCCTATATACTTTTACTATTTTTTGTTGTATTATAATTTCGATGAGGAAGAACTATATTTTTAGTTTGATTTTTAAACAGATTTCAATTATTTAAAATAATACGATAAATCAAAAGATTTATCTAAAATTTTGATCCATATTATATTAACTTGCTAATTCGCTCATTTCTGACCATCTCGACGCCCCAGTTCGTAAATACCGCAAGCAATACAAGCCAGCATTCCCACGCTAATCGCCCAACTGCTGCCTAAACTTAGTTCGACTCCCCAGTTGCAAAAGCTCCCGACAAACAAAAAAGGAACAATACTAAAGATAGAGGCATAAAAAGCATTTTGTGACTCTCTAGCACGACGGGTTCTTTCAAATTCTGCTTCGGAAGTGTAGAGCGATCGCTCAGCAAAATTAAACCAACGCTTTAGCTGTTCGGTTACCCATTCGGTGAGAGGCCAAAAACCAAGATACAAAGCCAGTGACCACAAACCAGCACCTGCGATCGCAGTAGTATCTAGGACAAACCGAAAGGGCAAAATTTCATTCAGCATACGGTCGGAGAGCAAACACTTCCATAGATATTAACGGAAATTTAACCAAAAAAATACAGCCTGGAGTATGACTCTCACTATCCCCACAAGAGAGACAGAGAGATTTCTATCCAGACTGATATATTTGGACACAGAGTTAATTAGAGTTGGTCGATTTGCTTTCGCAGTTCTTCCAAGTCCTTATCAACTGCTGAACTAGATGAAGAAGCAGAAGAAGATGAAGAAGTAGAAGAAGTAGTAGTATTTTGAGGAGAACCCGGTAAAGCAGCTTGGTTAGGAGAAGAACCAGCCAACTGAGCTTTCATCGCCATCAACTCATCATCCACATCGCTACCAGATTCCAGCTGCTTAAATTGCTCTTCCAGGTTATTACCAGTTAACTCTTGTGCTGACTGGGCGCGAGCTTCCATCATCAAAACTTTTTCTTCCATCCGCTCGAAGGCACCCATTGCGCTGCTAGTACCCAGCTTACCAACAGCATTTTGCAATTGCTCGTTTGCCTTCGCCGCAGAAATCCGCGCTTTGAGCATATCTTTCTTCGTCTTAGCTTCGGAAATCTTGCTTTCCAAAGCAATCAGGTTACGCTTGAGGGTATCTACTTGGCCAGATTGCTGATCGAGAGTTTGCTTGAGGGCAGCTGCGGTATCGCCTTGGGACTTCTTCCGAACGAGAGCTTCCCTAGCCAGATTTTCATCGCCTTTTTGCAGGGCTAGTTGAGCGCGACTTTGCCAATTATTTGCTTCTGATTGAGCTTGGTTGTATTGTTGTTGGGTACGTTTTTGAGTAGCGATCGCCTGAGCAACAGCTTGACGCAGTTGCACCAAGTCTTCCTGCATATCAATAATTGACTGCTCTAGAATCTTTTCCGGATCTTCTGCTTTACTGACAACATCATTCAGGTTGGCCCGGACTAGTCGGCTAATGCGATCGAATAATCCCATAACTTTGTTTTTCCTTCTAGGTTGTACTCTGGTTTGGTCGGTTAAAAGGCTGGCTTGTGAAATCAGCCTCATTTTCAGCGAATTTACTTGACTATATGCTCAATTATTTATCCTGAAACCATCGTACCCATAGTTTCAGATCTAGGCCGCTTCCTCCAGGGAATTACAGAACCTCCATTGAGCGAATGAAAACATGATTCCTTTCATCCAGTGTAAAAATTTCCAGCTGGGATCGACATATTTTGATAAAACATCTCGATCGGTTATGCGGTTGAGTTACTGATTGAGGCTAGGCATCGAGCATCGAGAAACTTTCCATACCATATAGAGTCCAAATTTCCAAATGAAGTCTCTTCTTTAATCTAGGGAATTTTTAGTTCGAGGTGAAGTCTTGCCGTTTCTTAAAATCTTGGTTTGGCCTTCATTGCTCGACCGTTAAAATCATAAATTCTCAAGATTTCTCTAGCTGAGAGCGCAATTTTTCCAATTCTTCATCAAGCTCTGAGTTTCTCCCAGGCGATGATTGAACCGAAGGTAACTGAGCCGCATTTTTGCCTGCGATCGTTTTTGCCTTCATAGCCGCTAGTTCCCCGTCCACCTCGCTATTACCTTCCAAGGCAGCAAACTTCTGTTCTAATTCGTTCGTTCCCAATTGAGCGATCGCTTCCGATCGGGCTTCTAATTGCAAAACCTTCTCTTCCATCCGTTCAAACGCGCTCAAAGACCCGCTAGGATTAAATTTGTTCATCATCTCATTGAGCTTTTGAGATGCTTGAGCAGAACGAGCGCGGGCAATGTATAGATCTTTTTTCGTTCTAGCTTCGGCAATTTTGCCTTCCAAAGTCCGCAAGTCTTCCTTTAGCTTATTGATAATCCCACTTTGACTTTCCAATTGGGATTGCATGATCTTGGCATTGTCCAAATATGACTTGCGCCGTACCAAAGCTTCCCGCGCCAAATTTTCATCCCCTTTTTGCAAAGCTAGTTGAGCGCGACTTTGCCAAGAATCAGCATTCGACTGGGCATTACTCACATCCCGTTCGGTGCGTTTTTTAGTTGCTATAGCTTGGGCTACTGCCTGCCGCAAATGAATTAGTTGTTCCTGCATATCCAGCACAGCCTGTTCCAGAACCTTCTCCGGATCTTCAGACTCACCGATTAGATGATTGATATTAGCGCGAACCACCCGCAGTACGCGATCGATCAGTCCCATACTGACTCTCCATTCACTCGCCATCAAACAAGCGAAAGGCTCCTATAGGCTATACTTTCACCTTAACTTCATACTATCGTGCTTTTCCCAGCACAAAAACGGGGAATTCAGGAGTCAGAAGTCAGGAGTCAGAGTTAAAAAATTTTCCCTTTCCCCTTCCCTTTTCCCTTTCTCCTTCCCTTTCCCCCTTTCCCCGCTTCCAATTTAACGGGCCGCTATTCTCGCCGAAATACCTTGCTTGCGTAAAGCTGCAACTTTTTTTTGCGCTTCAGCTTGAGTGGGAAAAGCTGCTAGTTGAATAGCCTTACCTTGACCTAGATCGCGCAGGTGAGCATCTGGCACGGATTTCTTAGCTTGTGTCAGAGAGCGATCGCCATTGTAGGACATCACGACCAAAAATTTATTTTCTCTGGCTGGTGCAGCTTTTGGTTTTGCTGGGGCAGCTTTAGCCGATGACGCTTGAGGTTGAGGCTTTCCTGAATTCGGTTTATTAGGCTGATTAACCACAGTCCGCTGTTGACCTGCTAAGGTTGGTGGCGGCAAAGGAGCGGGAGGTTGAGTTCCGATCTGCGGTAACACCCCTGACTGAATTGACTGCGGTAGCAGTGCGGAAGGCAAATCTAAAGGCACGGGAGAAGCCACCGGGTTAGGCAGAGGCGCTGGTTGCTTGACTGGTAACTGAGGGCTGGGCGCTGCCAAAGGTTGAATCCTGGGATTTCTAGGAGTAATCGTACTTAAGGTTCTTAAATTTAGCTCTACGAACTCTTGAGAAGCCAAGTTAGGAGAATTGGGGATCGACTCATCTCCCGTTTTAGCAACGTTAACAGATGCGGTTTGTTGAGGGTCTTTTGCTTCCCGAGTACTTCGCGAACCGAAAATACCTCCGAAAGGCAGATGGCTTAGGCTCGACGGATTGACTGCCACGTAGCCCAAGGTAGCGCTAGAGAGCAATAACAGTAGCATTGAGCCAACGCCCAGAGGAGTAAACAGGCTGTCTGTGAAAGTTCGCTCCGGCTGTTGAGCGACCCGTTTTTCTTCCAAATTTTTGAGCAGCGCTTCGGAAGATTCTAAATACCGATCTGGGTGCGTACCGTAAGTAGCCACCTCTGGTTGAGTCAAAGTTGGGTTCAACTCCGGTTGTGCGATCGGATTACTATCTAACGAATAAGCTGGTGCTGGCTGTACTGGATTAGAAATATCTGAATAACCGTTGTTAGCTTCTACTTGAGGAACAGAGGCACTTATCGACACTGGTAAACTCACTGGGGATGCCATTTCCTCAACATCCGGAGGCTGAGTTCTACCTCCAGTAGCTCGGATCGCAATCAGATCCAACCCTTTTTTAGGCTGAGAACGCTTATTGGTAGCATTTGTAAAGGTTTTGATCCCGCGTTTGCGCCGATATCGAGCTAATTCTTCGTCTAATTTAACATCCAGAGTTCCTAGCACCGTTTTTAATGCGGGCAAGTAGGGCTGAGTGGCAGAGGACTTTTCTGTTGGTTCAACGGGGGAGACTTGAGTCATAGCTAGATTTGGAGCGAGAAGTTTGACAGTATAAAGTAAAAACGAAATAGCAAAAACAGAAGTACTTTTTTTTTACCTCTTATTTAAGATGTTTTTGATGTCCCTGAGTGACATTTTAGGGGTTTTAGAAAATTAGGTTTACTACCTTCACACGAGGAAATTCGGGTATAGGCCCATAAATGAAGGGTAGGGGACTCTCTTCCATACCAACTTACTTTAACAGTGTCACCGATTTTTCCCTCTGCCCTCAAGCCCCTTTCTTAGAGCTTCCTGTCTACCTAGTTAAGTGCTTAAGAAAAATCTTCCGGATGTCAATGAGTTCATTCAGAAGATTAGATACTTGTCACGGTTTTGAGTAAAATGGCTTTTTTTGGGAATTTTTTTATTTTTCCCTCCTACAGATAATTATTAATAATTCTCTAAAATTTAGTCGATTAGATAATAAAATCTTATGTTTTTTTATCTATCCTGGGATAGAGCAATTTTTTTTATTTTTGAATCGCGATCGCATACCTTGGCTCGCGACCTCCATTGAAGTTTCCATTGATCCCGATTTATTTTTTATAGAAATTGATATCGTTCTTTCCCAATTAATGTATCGATTTCTTAACGTAAAAATGAAGAAAACCTAAAATTTATTTTTACTTCGGGATCGCTAAAACTATTACCAGATAAAGGTTTGAAGGATTTCATGACCACCAGAGAATTTGCGATAAATAGAAAATGAAATACAAAAAAACTTATCAACCCGGGGTAACTCCTAAAAAGTAAGAGGTTTTATGAAGGTAAGTCCTGCAACTTCAGCCTGTCGAGCTTGTCGATTCTATACGCCAGAGGGAAGACGAGGTGGTTTCTGCCAACAGTTAAGCGTCCCCGTTCGGGGTAGTTGGCAAGCTTGTTCCCTAGCGATTTCTCCCTTTGCACCTTCTTGGGAAGGTATGGAGGAAATTTTGATTTGGCAGCAAGAAATGGCTATCTTACGGGAAAGGTTACCTTTAGAAGATGGGCAAGTGGAAGTAGGACCGCTAACAAATTCCTCTAACTCTACACAACCAACCGTTAAAGTGTTAGCCGGTTAATGGCGAGTCCTTAAAATGGCTAATTATTCGGTATCCGTAAAATCGATTGTTATTAATGTTACCTTAAAATTAGCGGTAAAATTTCCGCGATTTAAATAAAGGTTTTCTGGATTCGATCGGCCTAAAAAACTATCGCTTTATTTGACAGTAGAAAGAGATTTATTCAAGGGTTGCATTTTTTTGGTTACCTTTATCAAAGGACAAAAACTACTTTGGGAAAAAGGGGGATCGCACAAAAAAAGGAGAAAGGTAAAGACTTCAGGCGTGCTTGCTTTGACCCCGATCCCTTATCAGTTCGCTTAAACATTGCTGCATTTACTATTTCGGCAGGGGGCTTGAGGGGCAAAAAGTAAAGATTTTATGACTTATGCAAAGTCACGAGAAATCAAGGGTTGTAGGGGCGGGTTTTCAAGTCGGTTTATCTGTGAAACGCTTAATTTATCGCAACCGACGAGAGTCGATTAAGGCATTCTTAATTGCTGAAAGCCTTGATTCTAGACCCTTCTTCCCCTAGCCCCTAGCAAGAGAGTCCCTAGCTATATCTCTCACCCACCCCTACCCATCCGATCGAGTGTGTAAGCCTTAGATTCGTGACACCCAAGCAAGTGAATAGGTATCTCCTTGTCTCATCTATCAATCTAAAGATTCTAAGAATGTATCAACTTTGCCATTCGGATTGAGAACTATCCGAATTTTAGGCGTGCGTTTTCCATCAACGGGAGAAACAAAAGACTCACCGATTAAAGGCATTTCCGTGCGATCTAAATAAGTTTCCGCTACTTGTCCTAACGGAATAATTTGTCGGATGGAGCCATCAGCATTAAGTGCCAAACTATACTCTAAACGCTGAGTTAGGCTATTTGGTGGTTGCCAGCGATTTTGGAAATATTTTCTGGCTTCCGCTACCTGGGGAATCGTATCAAATAAAGTATTGGCGTTTGTTTCTGCGGTGGGAAGAGGGTTCGGGTTCGATCGAGAAGTGAGGGACGAACTTGCTGCTGGCAGTTGTTCTGCGGTAGTAGCGTTCTGTCTGGGCATAGCAGCAATTTCAGGCGTTTTTTCAGTGCCAGAAGCAGTTGCTCCCGAAACAGAAGGTGAGTTTTCCGTTCCCTGTTGTCGTTGGTACACATCAGAAAAAGCACGGTCAACAGTAGCGGTTGGTGCCGGAGTATTAGTAAGTTTCGGTGCTGGTGCCGGACGAGGGGCAGGTTGCTGGCGGGGTGAAGGGTTGAGAGCAATTTGTTCTCCCGATCCCGGTAAGGGATCGCCTGGTTTGGGAGCCGGAGGAGCGACTAAGGGAGGTGGCGATGGTGCTGGTGGTGGGGGCGTGAGAGTAGGGGAAGGAGGCGTTAGCGCAACTCTTGGTTGAGCCGCTACTTGCTGTTGAGGTTGAGGGCGAGTGGTGGTTTGGGATGGCAATATTTGAACGTTTGCTCTTTGATTATTAGTACTTCTGGGCTGAGAAGAAGCAGCATTTGCGGGTAGTTTGTATAGTTCTGAGCCGGGGGAAGGAGAAGCCGCAGGCGGTTGGTTGGTTTGTGCAGTTGGGCTACTAGCGGTAGGTGGTACGGGAGAACCAGCAGGAGGTGTTGCGCCTGGGGTGGGACCCAGAGGAGAAGTGGGGGGAGAAGTTCCGTTCAAACTGGGAAGGACTCCGGGGGTCGCAGGGGGGGTCGCGCCCGGACTGGGAGTGGTGGTGGTAGTTGGTGGAGGCGGTAGGGTTTGGGAGGAAGATACTGGTGGAGAAGGGACTCCGGGTGTTTCTAAAGGTGCGGGAACGGCAGCTATTGGTGGCTGTTCGTTGGGGGTTGTTTCTGGATTAATCGCGGTCGTGGCTGGTTGGTCTGTAGTTTGGCGATCGATTATTTGGTAAGCAACTGTACCGATACCTACGGTCACTAAAACTGCGGCGGCAATTTTCGCCCAAGGGGGTAGTGTTTTGATGGCGGCTGGGCGATTGAGATTGGGTAACGTTAGCAAGTCGGATGAGTATTCATCCAGCGCAGTAGCTAGATCGAATAATTGCAGTAAAGTGAGATGAATAATTGGCCCGGATTCTTCTGTGGCTAGGGAACCTAAAAAGAGGTCGTGAGAAAGCAAACCGTTTTGTTGTAGGTAAATACCAGTTTCTTGATGAATTTCTAGCGGTGCGGAGTGAGGGTTCGCTTCGGTATTGGTTGCAGATGATAATGAGTTTTGAGATTCGCTGGCTGGGTAGTTGCTTTCTGGGGAATGAGATGGCTGTAGTTGGGTTTGTTGAGTTTCCGCACTATTTAATTGATTGAGTTCTAAGGTAGCAGGAGGGTCGGTCAAACCGTTGGCAAGTTCTGGGTCGGGATCTGTGAATGTGGGAGCTAAAAAAGAGGCATTTAATCGATCGGGAGATTGGTCGAGAAAATTTTGGACGTAATTTTGTACTACTTCACACAGAGCGTCTAACTGGGTTTTATCACCCCGAACGGTGGCTCTTTTGTGTTCTGGCATTCGGGGATCGTCAAAATTTAACGAAAACTGTAGTTTTTCCAATAAAGGGCGACCAAACCAACGAGTGAGGGGAGAACCTTTGGCCGCAATTTCCAGGGTGCAGGTGGGGGGCGTGTAGCGTCGCAGAAGTGAGTTGGCGGAATACATAAGCTTAAATGGGTGATGGGTCGTCAGTCATCGATGATTGGTCGTCGGTCGAGTTTAAAAATATTTAGAAAACTGACAAATGACAGTTGACAAATGACTGTCTTATTTTTGACTTTTGCCCAGGAGTGCTAACCAAAGACGCCGATGCCCCCCCGGACTGCTATAAAAGAGCAAATCGATTAGCAGTTTAAGGGCAAGGTGCATCAGGAACTCAGGGGTATAATTGTCTCCATTTTCCATGCGCTCTTGATATTTGTTGCTAAAGGTATCGATATAATCTCCTAGCAGAGCGACTTGATGGGGTTTTTGGTTTTGTTCGGTTAGCTGCTCTAGGAGACCGACAGCGCGACGGATCAGTTCTTGGTACTGTTTGGCTAGGTGACAACTGATTAAAACTAGCGATCGCGCTTCTTCTACATCTAGCTTTTTCCGCCCTCCCTGTCCTTTCCTTAAAGGGCTGGACTGGCGCAAACGCCACAAGGAAACTCGATCGCTCACCATTGATTCCAGATTTAGGTAAGCGGCTGCTGCGAGCATCTCTTCCGAACCGATTCCTGCTAACGCTTCTAACGCTAACAAAACTAAATCCAGTTGGGTTTTGATGTTATCTAATTGAGTTGAGTCGGGGGCGATGTGGGAGGTTAAATCTTCCCAGTCGGGAGTTGGGGTCGGGGATAATGCTTTCGATCGCATACTTTCAACAATATAAAGAGAACACACCACAAGATCTGTCAGTTACCAGTTCTGAAACAGGATTACACTTCGGGATCGGTGGTCAAATGGGCGCAAACAAAACTGAACGATTGTGAGGAAACGTTAATAAAGCAACTGTTGTCGATCGACCTTCTCTTCTCCCTCCTCCCTCTTTCCCATGTCCTGGTAACTTTTTTTTCTCACCTTGTCACTAAGATATAGAGCTTAAACCCAAATTAGTTTATTTAATTTAATTGCCAAGATGATTTAGCGATAATTGGGATACTGCTGCTTTCGCCTTAAAATCTTAAAATACTTTAAACCCTTCTACATCCTGCTGCGGTTTCACCCTAATCCACCCCATTGAATCATTATGGCTATCGGCTATCTCGCTCTTGTCCTCCACGCCCACTTGCCCTTCGTTCGACACCCCGAAAGTGACTACGTATTGGAAGAAGAGTGGCTTTATGAAGCCATTACGGAAACCTATGTCCCTTTACTACTCATGTTTGAGGGATTAAAGCGAGATGGGATTGACTTTAAAATTACGATGAGCTTGACGCCTCCTTTGGTGTCAATGTTACGCGATCCTTTATTGCAAGAGCGCTACGATAAGCATTTAGCCCAGCTACAAGAGTTGGCGGAAAAGGAAATCGACCATCATCAACATAACGGTCATCTTCGGTACTTAGCTGAATATTACGCTAAAGAATTTCAAACTACCCGTAAGGTTTGGGAAAGCTATCAAGGGGATTTAGTCACTGCTTTTAAGCAGTACCAGGATAGCAATAACTTAGAAATCATTACTTGTGGCGCTACTCATGGCTATTTGCCTTTAATGAAAATTTATCCTCAAGCAGTTTGGGCGCAAATTAAAGTAGCCTGCGAACACTACGAGGAAAATTTTGGCTGTCCTCCGAGAGGAATGTGGTTGCCGGAGTGTGCTTACTATAACGGACTAGAGCGAATGCTGGCGGATGCTGGTTTGCGCTATTTTCTGATTGACGGACATGGCATTATTTACGGTAAGCCCCGCGCGCGCTACGGTACTTATGCACCGGTGTTTACAGAGTCAGGTATCGCTGCTTACGGTCGCGACCACGAATCCGCTCATCAGGTCTGGTCTTCTCAATTAGGATATCCAGGCGACCCGGAATATCGAGAATTTTATAAGGATTTGGGTTGGGAAGCAGAATACGAATATATTAAACCTTACATCATGCCCAATGGTCAGCGCAAAAATATCGGTATTAAGTATCACAAAATAACTGGTCGGGGATTGGGTTTAGCTGATAAAACTCTTTATGACCCTTATTGGGCAAGGCAAAAGGCAGCCGAACACGCGGGTAACTTTATGTATAACCGGGAGCGGCAAGTCCAGCATCTATATAATGTAATGGAACGTCCGCCCATCATTGTTTCACCCTACGATGCGGAGTTGTTCGGTCACTGGTGGTACGAGGGCCCTTGGTTTTTGGATTTCCTGTTCCGCAAAACTTGGCACGACCAAAGTACCTATGCCATGACTCATTTAGCAGATTATTTACGCACTCATCCTCAGCAACAAGTTGTTCGTCTGGCTCAATCTAGTTGGGGTTTTAAAGGTTTTCACGAATATTGGCTCAACGATACTAATTCTTGGATTTATCCCTACTTGCACAAAGCGGCAGAACGGATGATCGAGTTGGGAAAAATAGAAGCTGCTAATGAGTTGGAATATCGTGCCCTCAATCAAGCGGCGCGAGAATTGCTCTTGGCCCAATCTTCTGACTGGGCGTTTATCATGCGGACTGGTACGATGGTTCCATATGCAGTACGCCGGACGCGATCGCATCTCAGGCGCTTCAACAAACTCTACGAAGATATCAAAGCTGGCAAAATTGACAGTGGTTGGCTCAGCAAAGTAGAAGCCATTGATAACATTTTCCCCAATATTAACTATCAAGTTTATCAGCCATTGTAATTAAAGAATTCAGAATTCAGGAGTCAGAATTCTCCGAGTCAGAATTATTTTATTCCTGAATTCGATTCAGCCACAAGAATCAAAAGGTTTGTATTGAGGACTTCAGTCCTCTCGTACTCAAATAAATAATGACTAAAGTCCATACTATGAAATATAGCTATCTGAATTTACATGAAATCATTGCTTACCAAGATAGCCTATCAAGATTAACGTGCCCAATTAGTAATTCTCCAAACCATCATAAACAAAACACCGCATATAATAGCACCTAAATTCCATTTAACAGAATTCTTCAGAAGGTTAATCTTTTGATTTTTGCGCGTAGTTTCAGCTTCCATTTGCACTCGATTTCGAGTTGCCTCGACTTCTGATAAAAGTCGTTTTTTCAGTTCTTCGGGATTGTTAATATTTGGCGGAAGATTTTGACGAGTAATCGCATTATAAAGATTAGCTATATTTTGTTGAGACGAAGCTTCATTTAGTCTGGTAGTAACTTGTTGAAGTTGGCCAAGTTGTTGGGAAAGTTGATTATTTATTTGGGAATTATTTAAATTATTGATTCTGATCGTGTTATTTACTCCCAACGGTATTAGCACTATATACAATATGGCAACCACTAAGCAAAACCAAGATAAAATTCTCAAGAAAATATTTTCAATTTCTCTGCGAAATTCATCTTTACCATAAAATACAAATACCAGCCCTATCAAAGGGACAGGCGATTTTTCTATCAATTCTGCCATCATCTGAAATTCCCATACCGGATTGGTAAAACGTGAAGGAATAAAAATATTAACGTAGTCAAAAGCTGCTAATAATAATAAACCATATCCCGCTACGCGGATTAAAGAAGTAGTTCGCCATTCAATTTCCGGCAATTCATTCATAAAATTTTCTCTAAAATAGTAATTTGCTCAAGGCTTGGGGAAACGAGTACTCCACCATTGATACCAATAAATCCATGCTTTTTCTAATATGCGGTATGCTTCTTGAGGAGAAGAATTATCTAAAGGAACAGACATATTTACCCAAAGACAACGCCAATCCCGGAGGTTTTCTTTACCGATTAGCCAAGGAAGTAAACGACTAAATTTTAAGTCATAATTACGACGATTTTCAGCAAACTGTTGATTAGTAACAGTACTACCTCCTCTAGGATTAATACAAGCATTCAAATAAGCTCTTCCTTGGCTTACAAACAGATTGTGAAAGCCTACATTTTTTATTTTACTCGTGTTTAGCGATATTAGATTAGAAGATGGTTCGATAAAGGTGTAAATTTTTATTAGGTCTGGAATGCTACCATTTGTATGTACTAAATAGCGCATCTCTATATCGATAGTATATTGATTCTGTTGATATTTATAGAATTTTCCGCTTACATATTGGTAATTATCTTGACTCTTATTATTGATGAGATTACTTTCGGTAAGTTGCCATCCTGGTAAAGGAATTTGGGAAGGGAAATCAAATTGTATCCTTTTACCTAAAGAGGGAGCAACAAAAAATTCGATCGATGTAAGAACAATTCCACTGAACGTTACAGCTAAAATAAAGATGCGGATTTTATTAGGAATAATCATTGCTGTTTAAATCTATTAAGTAGTCATTTTTTGGTCATTTTGCCGGATAAAAAAATGACACGCTATTCCAAAAAGTACTATAGAAATGTTACAAAATATTTGCGCTCCTTCTGCTCCGTGCCAATAATCAAAAGCTGCTTGGTTAGAAGAATTAACCAAAAGAGCCATCCAAACCAATCGCCCACTATTAACTACCAATGCTAAGGCAATAGCTACCATCGGTAATAATAATTTTTGGTAGGTTTTGCAATTAAAAAAGAAAAAAAATATTACTGAAAGTTGTAGCAGTAAAATAATAATATCGATACCAGCGCAGCCTGCGTATATTTCAATAGCTCCTTTCGGTAAAATAACTATGACGCCTTGGCGGTAAACTGGAAATCCTAAGTACCAAAGAACGAAATTGCAAATCTTGGCACTGAGAAGGCTAATTTTCATAGTCTTCTCCATGAGATTTATTATGGTTAAGTTTGGTAAGCTTAAGAAAAAGACTGTTATTAATGGCTGCCAATATTGTTTTATTTCTTTAATTCCAGAAGCTAGTAAAGCAACTCCTATAGCTGAGAAAAAAGGTGATAAGTATTGTAAGATATCATCATTACTGGTCTGATTTGCATTGCGAACCAGCACCCAAACAATTAATAATATCCCCATTATAGTTGAAAAAAAATCGCTTTCTAATTTAAGGTTATGGCGTTTTTTATAAATTAGGGATAATGCAGCAACCCAAAAGAAAATACTAATGGTTAATTGGGAAAGGTTGGTTGTAAATCGCCAGTTTAATTGAAGGTTGATGACAATTAATGCACCTAATATAGCTAATAACCAATATCTTGCTTGTTGGAAATAAAGCAGTAGTGCAAATTTCATTTCTTTTTATTTTTGAAATGATGAAATGTCGCCCAAACTCCCAGTATAAATAAACCGAAGGTAGGATGAAAACCGAATGGTACGGGGGTAGCGTCATTAGTAGTAAGTGAGGCAGCACCGAGGGTAAAAGTGCCAAATTCTTGCCCGGTGTTATCACCAAAGAATAAGGCGTTTGGAGTTGTATAAGGGTTTGATGGTAAAGGCGGACTGCTGGTTGCTGGATTAAAGATGTAATTACGCAACGAACCACTCAATGTTTGAGAACCGTTGGAAAGTGTATAACCACTATTTAATACAGTTAATGTATAAGTGCTAGCAGAGGTTGTGTTAAAAGCAGCATTTTCTCCACGAGTGAAAGTAGCATTTTGAGCAAAAATCAAGCCATTCTCGAAACCTAACTCAATAGCTGAAGTATCGCTACTGATAACGGTGATGGAGAAAGCAGCGCGATCGTTACTATTGCTTGTGGTAGAGTTGAGGGCAACGCTGAAAGTAATGCTGTAGCCAAGAGTTCGGTCTAGGGAGGGAAATGAAGCGTTAACAAGAGAAGATGTAAAAGGATTGTAGTTACTATAGCCGGCATATTCAGCTGAGTTGGCATTAGTAACTACTTGAACTCCTCCAGCTACAGGTGTTTCAGATAGTGCAACTGGTGCAGGATTTCCAAGAACAGTTCTAACTCCACCACCAATCAGCCATCCTTGACTACTGGGCGATCCAGAGCCATTGTAAAGAGTAACTGTAGCAGCCTCTACAGAATAACTGACACCCACCAGCAAACTCAACCCAACTGCCAAACCAGTTAATACATTTTTCATAGGAATTTAAGCTTAGTCAGTTACTCTCAAACAAACTCAATTCAAGCTTGTATCAAAAGACCGTTATTTTTTAATCTTTGCTACATCCATCTAAAGTAATAACCTCGAACATTAAGTGTCAAGCTTTTTTCGAGCCAGCTGAATAAAGTTTCGGTGAAGTTATCAATAATGATAAAAAAGAAAAAGGACGGAAAAATCCCGCCCTATGCCATATTTTGGTTAATTATTGAGTTAAAGCAAAACCTAGAAGTTCATTTCGGCGGCTTGCACTTTCTCGATTTGTTTCTTCTTCAGTACGAGGAAGGTTTGAGATAGCATGATGCCGATGAAGAACAGGATCAGCCATTTAATGCGATTGGCGTCTTGGAGAACGATTTCGCCGTCATCTTGACCGAATCCACCTACGTTGGGGTTGTTAGTCAGGGCGTCGCCAGAGTTTACTGGTTGGCCTTCCGAGACGAGCAATTCTGGGCCTGCGGGGATGGCTTCGACAACGGTTTTGCCATCTTCGGTTTGAATGGTTACTTCGTAGCCGCCATCTTCAACTGGGGCAATTTTAGTAACGGTGCCGCCGACGGAAGCGTTGTAAACGTTGTTGTTGCTCTTGTTACCTGCGGGGTAAACTTGTCCGCGTCCCCGGTTAGCGCCTAAGTGAACGGGGTATTTACCGAAGTGGATGTTTTTATCGGTTGCGGGGTTGGGGGAGAGTACAGGGAAAACGATTTCTTGGTATTGTTCGCCCGGTAATGGCCCAATAATAACGACGTTATCTTGGCCTTCTTTGTATGTTTGGTAATAAAGTCCTTCGACTTTTTCTTTCATTTCTTCCGGAATTCTATCTTCCGGAGCGATTTTGAAGCCTTCGGGCAACATGAGGACGGCACCGACGTTTAAGCCGCCTTTGGAACCGTCGCCGAGTACTTGTTGAGCGCTGAGGTCATAAGGAATTTTGACTACAGCTTCAAATACGGTGTCGGGTAGAACGGATTGGGGTAATTCTACTTCGGCGGGTTTAGCTGCTAGGTGACAGTTGGCACAAACGATCCGTCCGGTGGGTTCGCGGGGTGTTTCTGGGGCGGTTGCTTGCGCCCAGAAGGGGTAGGCGGCGGCGGATTGAGGGAGTACTAAATCGCTGGCAAAGAAGAGTGCAAATGTTGCGATCGCTAATACTGCGATTTTACCGATCGCCCATTTGCTACCGCGTGACAGTAAACGAACTTTTTTCATCTGTAATTACAAAGATTCCGTGACCAAAGTCAAATCTATAGTTCTCAGTTTTTAGTTTGGGCATTCTCGATTTCGGATTCGTTCAATTTTTCAATCTCAAATCCAAAATCTAAAATCGTTAAGCCCACCAAGGTGCTTCGCCAGTGCGGAAGTCGGTTTCCGTCCAAGGCGTAAAGTTAATCTTGTCGTCTGCTGTCACGGTGGCATGAACCAGTGCCAGAGATAGGGGGGCTGGCCCGCGCACTACCTTACCGTTGCTGTCGTATTGTGAACCGTGGCAAGGACATTTAAATTTGTTCTCGGCAACGTTCCAAGGTACGACGCAACCCAAGTGGGTACAGATGGCGTTGATGCCAAAATCTCCAATGGCTCTTTCATCGGTAACCACAACGTAGGTGGGGTCGCCTTTGAGTCCTTGAGCAAGGGAGTGGTCGCCTGGGTTGTGAGTCTGCAAATATTCGCTCACAATCAGGTCGTTGCCCAGAGCGTCTTTTGCGATCGCGCCACCACCACTACCACCAGCAGATGGGGGAATAAAATATTTGACAACGGGATATAAGGCTCCTAAAGCCGTTCCCGTGATGGTGCCAAATGTTAGCAAATTCATAAACTGACGACGCCCCATATCGGGTACGTCAGCTGATCCCGAAACTTGAGCCATAATCTATGCTTAATTGTGTATCTTTGTCAAGAATCTGAGAAAATTTCAAAGTTTTCCCAGCCTGCGGTTGTGAACGTGCGATAAGCCGCTCTCTGGCAAGGTCTTAAAAAACCTTTGAGAAACTGGTCTACAACTTTCTCAGGGGTATTATTACATTTTTTGACACCCGTCTCATATTTAGAAGTTATTGATTTGAAGGAAGAGAGGATGGGGAGGTGGGGGGATGGGGAGATGGGGAGCAGGGGAGCAGGGGAGAAAATTGTTTATTTTATACTTCATCCTTCAGACTTCATCCTTTGTCTTAACTGCTTGAAGTTGCTGGGGAAGTCCTAATAATCTAGAAGCACGTTTGAGGAAATAATTACAGAGCGGTTATGACAGGACAGGAGTTACGTCAGATTTTACTTGATAAGTGGGGATACTCTTTCGATGTGCAGGTGCGGCGCAGTCAGGGCAAGATTTTCCTGCAAGTGATGTGGAAATATCTCGAACAAGCTTCTTTTCCTCTTTCAGAAGCGGAATATATCGCTCATTTGGATACGATTGCCAGTTATATCCAAGCTTGGAATAACGCTGCCCAGGTGCAAAAATATATCGAACAGACGAAAGAGCGTCCCCGTCTGGGTAAAGCGGTGAACATTCCGATTGAATTGGGGGAGCGTTCGTCGGAATGGTTTATTTAAGGAAATAGGATAGAGAATTGCAATTAATTCTACTAACCAATCTATGCAAGTTGAATGGCAAACTGCCAAAACCTACGAAGATATCCTATATCACAAAATGGACGGCATCGCGAAAATTACGATTAACCGTCCTCACAAGCGGAATGCTTTTCGCCCGAAAACGGTGTTTGAACTTTATGATGCTTTTTGTGATGCCCGTGAAGATAGCAGTATCGGAGTAGTGCTTTTTACTGGTGCTGGGCCTCATACTGATGGTAAGTATGCTTTTTGTGCGGGTGGCGATCAAAGCGTGCGGGGAACGGGCGGCTATGTGGGCGATGATGGAGTGCCGCGTTTGAATGTGTTGGATTTGCAACGGTTGATTCGATCGATGCCGAAGGTGGTGATTGCGCTGGTGGCTGGATATGCGATCGGTGGCGGTCACGTACTGCATATTATCTGCGATTTGACAATAGCAGCAGATAATGCAATTTTCGGTCAAACTGGCCCAAAAGTAGGCAGCTTTGATGGGGGATTTGGTGCTAGTTATTTAGCCAGAATTGTGGGGCAGAAAAAGGCACGAGAAATTTGGTATTTGTGCCGTCAATATGATGCGAAACAAGCTGTAGAAATGGGTTTAGTTAATTGCGTGGTGCCAGTGGAGGAGTTGGAAGCGGAAGGGATTAAATGGGCAAATGAAATATTAGAAAAAAGTCCGATCGCAATTCGCTGTTTGAAGGCAGCTTTTAATGCTGATTGTGATGGACAAGCGGGTTTACAAGAGTTAGCAGGAAATGCCACTTTACTCTATTACATGACAGAGGAAGGTGCAGAGGGGAAACAGGCATTTTTAGATAAGAGAAAACCGGATTTTAGACAGTATCCTTGGTTGCCTTAACCTCTCCCCCTAGCCCCCTCTCCTCCCAGGAGAGGGGGGACAGGAAGAAGCTAAGTTGATGTGAGGAGGAAATGCGATCGAGTTTTTATATCAGCCAAATCATTGGATATCAGTGATTATACTCATTTATAACTGGTCAGGAGTTGCATACAATAAACACAACTTACAGCAATCTCAACTAATATAATCCTCAGTATGAGTTATTGCTTAAATCCTGATGCAAATGATTGTCAGAAACCGGAAAATCCTGATAGTACAAGGTTTTGCCAAAGCTGTGGCTCAAAGTTACGACTGAAAGACCGCTACCGTGCTATCAAAGTACTGGGGAAAGGTGGTTTTGGGAAAACGTTTCTAGCAGTGGATGAACATAATGGAGCTAAATGCGTAATTAAGCAGCTTTTACTTTCTCCTCAAGTTCAAAACGATCCCGCTCAACTACAAACTTATATTAGGCTCTTTGAGCGAGAGGCAAAGCAACTAGCTGAACTGGGTATTCATCCTCAAATTCCAACTTTGTTTGACTACCTAGAGCAAGGACTTGAGAAAGCTAATCAGCCTGCTTATTTGCAAGGTCAAAAATATTTATATCTAATTCAGGAGTTTATTGAAGGGCAGGACTTACTGGAGGAGTTAATCCAACAGGGAGCTTATAATGAAAAACAGGTTCGGGAATTTTTAAAAGAGCTATTGCTAGTCCTAAAGTTTATTCATGATAAAAATGTTATTCATCGGGATATTAAGCCTCAAAATATAATGCGTCGAAAGAGCGATCGCCAATTGGTGCTGATCGACTTTGGCATTGCTAAGGAATTCACAACTACTAATTCAGGTCAAGTAGGTACGACGGCTAGTATATTGATAGGTACGCCTGGATATGCACCAAAAGAACAAGTACAGTATGGAAAAGTTTATCCGGCTACCGACCTTTATAGTTTAGCAGCAAGTTGTATTCATTTATTGACGAGAATTCCTCCTCATAATCTCTACGATCCTCAGCAGGATTGCTGGATATGGCAACAGCATTTAGGAAAACCTATTAGTTCTCATTTGAGCCAAATTTTGGACAAACTTCTTAAAGAATCAGTAAGAGATCGATATCAATCAGCAGATGAGGTACTTAAAGAATTTATACCAGAAGTTAGATTAAGTCAATCGAGTTTGACATTCAAAGCTACAAAAATAAATGAAATACTGACTCAAACAATAAAAATTACTAACTCTATTCCTGACACACTGCTAGAGGGTAGATGGGAAGTAGCACCGCATCCCAACGATCCACCTCATACTCCAAATTCCCATGCTTGGATTTCATTTTCAACCCCTCAGTTTATGAGTAATCAAGTTGATTGCAAAATTACTGTAGATACTAGTAAATTGCAGGCAGATAAAACTGGTGAAAGGCAGATTTTATTGTATACGAATTCATCGCCAGATACTTATACTTTAACCGTTAAAATTAAAACGGCTCCACTGCCAGTTACTAAGAAACAATTGCCTTATGGTTCCCTATGTGTGCTGTTTGTAGCTTGTTTTGGGGTAGCTTGGGTTGGGGCTTTAGCTTGGGGTATGCCTAGGGCTGCGTTTGAGGCTGGCATTGGGGCTTTGATTGGGTTTTTTGCTGGGGCTTTTCCGGAAGCTTCGATTGATGGGGGATTGGGATTTGGACTTGGGACTCTAGCTGGATATTCGACTAAAAGCGTTAAGGGAAGCTCTGTGGTTGAGTTGGTGATTGGGATGATGGCTGGTAGTGTAGCTGGAAGCATCTGTGGGTGGATAGGTTCTAGTCTAGCTTTGGCGAAGGGAGATGTCCCCTTTTTTATGGCGTTGGTTTGGATTGTAGTTGTGAGTGTGGTTGGGTTTATAGCTGGTTTGGTGGCTAGAACTATCACTAAAAATTTATTTACTGGATGGTTTGTTGTTCTTATCTCACTAGTGACAGTGGGATTAGGATTTAGCTTAGGAATTGGCTTTACAGTTGGATTTTTGAATCCTTTAATAATATTGGCAATAGCAGGAACAGGTTTACCATTAGCTACAATGATTTTTTATCCAAATTTAAGACGACACAGACTGATTGCCAAATATCAACAATCTCAGCAACATTTGATTAAGCCATAACTAGAGGTAGCGAAGGAAAATGTGGAATGAAAAAACGTAAGCTACTTGAAAAAGTTCTATCAGGCTCGAAAAATATCCAGTTTAATGAAATGGTAACACTGATTGAAGCGTTTGGGTTTCGTCTATCGCGCATCAATGGTAGCCATCACATTTTTAGCCATCCTGAAGTTGCAGAAATAGTTAATATTCAGAATAAGAAAGGTAAAGTAACACCATACCAAGTCCGCCAATTTTTGTTACTTATAGAACAGTATAATCTTCAACTGGAGGATGAAACAGAGTAACTATGAAAGATTATCACATCAATGTATTCTACAGCGAAGAAGATGAAGGTTACATTGCGGATATACCCGACTTAAAATACTGTTCTGCTTTTGGCGAAACACCAGAAGAAGCGCTGCGTGAAGTGTTGATTGCTAAAGCAGCATGGCTGGAAACAGCGACAACTGAAGAAAAACCGATTCCTCTACCTAGATATCGACCAGCTATATACCAATTATCAACCTAATTCGATCGTGTATTGTTATAAAAAGAAACCCGGTTTCTTCAAGAAACCGGGTTTCTAAGCTCTGTGAATTAATTAGAAGTCACGAAGCGTTTTCGCAATGATTCAGCACGTCGCTTAGCCGTAGTATTGTTTGGTTCGTACTTCAAGGCTTCTTCGTAAGTTTGTAAAGCTTGGGCGGTCAATTTCTTTTTCTCATAGGCGTGACCTAAATTGTTGATGGCTGTCACGTAATCTGGTTTTAGTTTGAGGGCTTCTTTGTAGTTGCGAATTGCAATGTCAAATTGCTCTTGGGCGAAATAGGCATAACCCAATCCGTTGTGAATCATTGCCACATTTTCGGGGTCTTCTTTTTCGGATTCTTTTAATGCTCTTTGGAATACGGGAACGGATTGGGCAAAGAGTTTTTTATCGAGATAAATGCTGGCTAATTCGTAATATTCTTGGGAAGTTCCTTTTTCGTTTTTCAGCTTATTTTGCAGCTTATTTAAGGAACTTTCTACGTTACGAGTTTTGAAGACTTGGCGAAAAATTAACCAAGCGGTTCCAGATAGCAGCGCCAGCAATATAGAGATATAAACAACGGGAAGCAGGTTTTCCATCAGTTTTTAAAGAGAATGAATTTACATCTTTTTTAAAAGAAAGAATTCAGGAGTCAGGAGTCAGAATGTAGAATTATTCTCTGTTCTGCATTCTTCTTTAAAATATCCCAAGGGAGTCCCCAATAGATCGCTTGTTGAGGTAACCAACCGTCTGATTTCCAGCGGGCGATCGCATTATTTACCCCCAATCGCAATTGATCGTACTGCAATCCTTTGGGCATTACTACACTGAGGGGTTCGGCGGAAAGGAGGGTGGGCAGTAGGCGATACTGGGGATATTCTTGTACCCAGCCGGTGAGAACGCTGACATCGGCGGCAAAAGCAGCAGCGCCACCTGTTTCTAAAAGCGATCGCGCTTCTTGGTAGGATGCTACGCCAACTAGTTGGGCGGTGGGTAGCAGATACCTAATTTTTGCGATCGTACTCGAAGCATTCAGCACTGCTATTTTTCTTTGCTGAAGATCGGAAAGTCTCTGCACTGAGTTATCTTGGGTAACTAGTGCAATGCCATCCATATAATACGGAGTGCTAAAATTAACCAATCGGGCGCGGGATGGGGTAGCGGTTACTCTGGCAATGGCAAGATCGACTTTGCCGTCTAAGACAACGGAAATGCGATCGCGATTCTCGACTGGCTGAAATCTGATCGCATCGGGACGCCCTAGCAATTCTTCTGCCAAACGTCGCGCCAAGTCAATTTCTAACCCTTGTAAGTTACCCTTATTATCCCGAAAGCCGAGAGGACGTAAATTATCTTTAACCGCCACGATCAAATAGCCCCGTTCCCGAATTTCCTTCAGTTCGGCGGCTATACTCGGTAAGCAAAACAGAAGGATGAAGGATGAAGTATGAAGGATGAGGTGTTTTACGTCAATTTTCATACTCCATCTTCACGCCTCATCATTTAGCTTTGGTTGCTAATTCTACAACTTTGCCAAAATCTTGTGGATCGAGAACGGCGAGTTGTGCCAGCATTTTGCGATTTATTTCAACATTGGCTTTTTTCAGGTTACCGATCAATTGGCTGTAGCTGATGCCATGTTGATGCGCGGCGGCGTTAATGCGGGTGATCCACAGACGGCGGAAGTCGCGTTTGCGTTTTTTGCGATCGCGATAAGCATTCCGCAGCGCCTTCATCACCTGTTGATTGGCAGTGCGAAATAAAGTGGAATGAGAACCGCGAAATCCTTTCGCTAGTTTGAGAATTTTCGTGCGGCGTTTACGAGCAACGTTACCGCGTTTTACTCTGGTCATGGTTAGCTATTAGTTATTAGTCGTTGGTAATTTGCGATCGAAATTTAGATTTCTCCGAGTCAGGAGTCAGGAGTCAGAATTCAGGAGTCAGAATTCAGAATTCTCCGATTCACAAAATTTTCCCTAGCCCTTAGCCCCTCTTCTTGAGTTCTTAAAGGTAAGGAAGCATCAAACGCACGTTTTCTGCGTCTGTTTCATCTACAAGTGCTGCTTGGGAAAGATAGCGCTTCCGCTTGGTAGTCTTGTGTTCTAACATATGGTTTTTGAAAGCATGGCGGCGCATAATCTTACCGCTGCCAGTTTTTCGGAACCGCTTCGCCGCAGATTTGCGCGTTTTTAGTTTTGGCATGGACAGACTTTAATTGGACACAATCCACAATCATACCATAACTTCAGCCGCCGCTCAACTATAGGGAATGAGGAATTCTGAATTCCACAATGAGAAGTCAGGAGTTAGAATTCAACTTAATCGCCATACCATCATTAGAATGGTTAATCAATTTTTCAATGGAGAATATCAAATCCAAAATCGATGGAAATCCCGACAATTGTTAACGTTATCATTAGTTTGTTTTTTATTTACTTGATTTTAAGTTTGATCGCGTCGGAAATTCAAGAAGAGATTGCTACTTTTCGTCAGTGGAGAGCCAAACACTTAAAAAAAGCGATCGCGAATCTTTTGGATGTTGAATTTACCGATAAATTATACCATCATGCTTTAATTAAAACTTTTGCTCAAACCAATAAAAAGCCAAAGCCAAGAAAAGATGTTGTCGGCCCGGTATACATTCCATCGAAAATGTTTTCTTATGCCCTGTTGGATATTTTGCAATTAGATTTTCAAGACCCGAATACCATTGATAATCTAGAAAAAAAAACAAATATCCCTCAAGAATGGCCGGAAGAATTAAAAGATATTCTTGCCTGTTTTGCTAAAAGAGTTAAAATTCAAACCAATGAAATTCAAACAGAGATTCAAGATTTACATCAACAAATCGCAGTTTGGTTTGATGAGTCTATGGATCGTGCGTCGGGTGCTTACAAGCGAAATGCAAAAGGAGTTTCGTTTCTGCTTGGCTTATTGGTAGCTGTGATTGCCAACGCCGACACAATGTACCTAATGGAAAGATTATATAAAGAAGAAATTTTGCGTTCTACCGTTACTCAGATTAGCGAACAGATATTAGCTAGAAGTTCTGATGGGGTAGTCAAATGTTTAAATAATGCCAAGAATCAGCAAAGTAAGAAAAATTGCTTAAATCCATTGAACGATAATATCGCCACAGCTTTAAGCCAGATTTCTTCACCGCCTATTGGTTGGGATCTTGCCAATCCGTTAAAGCAATTGCAGGCACAGCAATCAATTTCTCCTGTAGGAAAATGGCAGTTGCGGGGTATAATCAAAATTATTTTTGGTTGGCTACTCACTGCTGTGGCTATTTCAATGGGGGCACCTTTTTGGTTTGAAATGCTCAATAAGTTTGTCAATGTTCGCAATGCAGGGAGAAAACCTCATTCTCGTGCTGAGTAAGAGGGTTTAAATGGTTGTAAATCAAGTTTAATGTATCATCATATTTAAGCATGAGGAGTTTTAAAATGGTTAATCAATCTGTTGCCGTTAAAGAAAAAAAAGAGCAATCTGGCAAGAAACTAACTGGGTTACCCAAAAACTTGTTAATATCCGCTCATGTTGCAAGTGGATCGATTTGGTTCGGTACTGCTTTAAGCATGGTTTTGATTACTTTGAATAATCTTAATACCCAAAATGGAGATGAACTTTATGCCATCAATTCGGTGGTGAAATTTTTGGATGATTTTGTGGTAATTCCTAGTGCCAACGCTTCATTAGTAACTGGTGGATTACTTTGTTGGTTAACTGTTTGGGGATTTTTTAAATTTTATTGGGTAATCGTGAAGTGGATTGCTACTAGTTTGCTAATTACTACTGGCACGATTTGGCTTGGCCCTTGGACAAATGCGATGACGGCAATTTCTGATGACCAAAGGCTAAAGGCTCTCACCGATCCTTTGTTTATGTTCGATACGAAAGCTGCTATTATTGGCGGTGGCATTCAGGTAACTTGCCTTTTGGGTATCATTATTATTTCGATCGTTAAACCGTGGGGAAGGCGTGATATTAAAAAGGCGTGATGGGGAAATTAAAAATTCAAAATTCAAAATTCAAAATCATTGTTTGTAGTGAAGAATAAAATCCTCAGTACAAACAAGTTTTATTATGGGTAATCGTGCGGGATATGAGAGCGGACTTTATATTTCAGACTTCATCCTTCAGATGCCAATTGCTAGTATGGCTTGGGTGGTCATTCCTAAACCAAGTAAAGCAATTATTAGCGCACTGAGGGCTGGTAAAAACTTCATTAATTTGGTCGGTTGCGGTATTGATTGAAAAAGTTTTTTGGCGCTAACTAAGAGTAAACCCAAGCTTGTTAGTGCGCCTGCCATGCCTAAGCTAAATGCGATTACCATGATGAGACCGAAACTGATTTTACCGATCGCGATCGCAGCTAGCAAGACTACTAATGCAGAGGGACAAGGCATCAAACCGCTAGAAATGCCTAAGGCTAACAAACTACTCCAGCTAACCGAATCTCCTTGTGTATTGGGAGGTAAAGGGGAATGATGGTGATGGTGATGAGAACGATCGGGATCGGCGTGGTTGTGTTGGCAACAGGAGGTTTCTAAAATACGAGTGTCGTGCCACCAATTAAAGAATAGTTTCAAACCAAGTACGACTACTATTACACCAGAGACAAATGCTAACCAAGGATACAATTGCTCTGGCAAGATAAATTGGGAAGCGAAAAGGGCTACCAATCCCAAAACAAATACGCCTGTAGTGTGGGCAATCGTGGTAGTCAGCCCTAAAAATAGGGCGTGTTGGGCGTTGGCGCGGGAACCGACGAGATAAGCACCGACTACGGTTTTTCCGTGTCCGGGTGACAAGGCGTGTACTGCGCCCCAGAGAAAGGCTGCACCGATGGCGATCGCAACACTGCTATTTGAAGTCTGCAATAGAGAAAAATCGATCGAGCTTTCCTGATGTCCTGAATGATAAATAGATAACAGGTAGCTAGCTATAAAAACTTGTGGTAAGAACATAATTAAATTTTCTTGCTTGAGGAGGCTTCCAGCAAAATAGTCTAACTAGAAAATTTAGATTAAATAATTCTGCAAAAAGTTGCCTGTCAAGAAGATTCTATGATCTTATAGTTGTGAAATAACATACAGAGGTAGAAAATCTCCAATGGTTGATGAAAATACAAACACGGGTACTCTAGCTGTAGATATCGGCGGTAGCGGTGTCAAAACGATGGTTTTAAACCACGATGGTACTCCCCGCACGGAAAGAAAGCGAGTCTCTACGCCCCAACCTGCTAAACCAGAACCGATCGTGAATGCGATCGTACAATTAGCTGGCGAACAAGGCGATTTCGAGCGGGTTTCCGTAGGTTTTCCCGGCGTGGTAAGAAACGGCATCATTAAAACCGCAGCTAATCTAGACCGGGAGTGGATCGATTTTAATTTAGCCACTACTCTTTCCAATGAATTAAACAAACCCGTGCGAGTAGCTAACGATGCTGATGTTCAGGGTTTTGGTGCGATTTCTGGCGAAGGAGTTGAATTAGTAGTTACGCTGGGTACGGGTTTTGGCTCGGCGTTATTCGCGGATGGAAAATTAGTTCCTAACCTAGAAATGGGTCATCATCCGTTTCGCAAAGGTCAAACTTATGAAGAACAGTTAGGGCGTGCAGCCTTAGACTTAGTTGGTAAGAAAAAATGGAACGCCCGTCTAGAAAAGGCGATCGCTTCTCTGGCATATTTATTTAACTATGATTACCTTTATATCGGAGGCGGTAATACCGATCGAATTACTATTGATATGCCTTCCAACGTGAAGGTCGTGCCAAATGTAAGTGGCTTGTTAGGCGGTATAGCTTTGTGGCGAGACTAATGCCAGAAGGCAGAAAGCTGAAGGAAAAAAGCTTGTCCGATCGGCTTTTTTGATTGGTAAGTTATTTCTGTCACCCTGCACTAGTGGAATTTTCAGTAATATTACTGCTTACTCAGTAGCTAATCTGGTAGATATTACGAGAATATACTGGTTTAACTAATCGGGTTTGTAGATAAATACCCGGTTTTTTACTTATATAAATTTTTGACAAGATTTGTGATTGCGATCGCAAATTCGATCGCGTTAAGTCACTGCCAAATCGTAATTTGAGGCAGATAGTAACTGTAATCTCGCTCAACTACTAATTGGATTCAGTCCTACTTTTATAGGTTAAGGCGATCGAACTAGATTATCAATAGTTTATGGGCCTTGCATCAAGCATCTACTTTCTATAGTTCCTAACTGGGTAATTCGACAATCACCCTACTGGGTGAATCAATTGAATGAAGCGCGATCGCCATCACTAATCTTAACTTTAAAGTAGAACGCTGAATCCGGGTGACAGACAACTGCACTTTCAGTAGTTGTTTAACTACCTTTCCTATTCATCAGGGTTAGCATCATGACTGTGGATTTCACCAATTTAGAAACTTTAGCTCAAGCTGAACTCGACTGGACGTTAAGCGAGGTTTTTGCTACACAAGCAATGCAGTATCAAAATGCCACGCCAGAAGAAATTTTAAGTCTGCTGGCAGAAGTAGCAGAAACTTACGCAATTTTAGCACCAACACTTCCGCAAAACCTCGAATATAGCGCCCGAAAAGAAGTCGAGTTTTTCCTCTCTCTCTATCAAGACAAACGGAACAAGTTATCTTACTTCCAAAAACCGCAGTATTCCCCAGAAAGCGTTCGTTCTCTATCTTACTGTGCAGGTGGGATACTCGATGAGTTGTTAACTTTAAAAAAGGGTCATTACCTGCCAACATTGAAAATTGCGAGAGCGACTTAATTACTAATGCCTGATTACCTAAAAGCTTTACGAGACTGTTGCCGAGATGAAGCAGCCTTTGAACGGCTGAAAAAAATCCTGAGGTTAGCCACTAAAGACGAAATTTTTTACCAGCAAATCGAGTCTTCCGATTCTCACCTCAGCACGTATCATTTATCTTTAGAAAATCCGAACGAGTCTGATTCGTCCCAGGCAATAGCTCGTATTACAGGTTATGAAGAAACAGTAGTTGGCGATCGATTAGTTGAAATTAACGCCTGGGTAGATTCTCTCGAAAAAGTGAGAATGGAAGACCTATTTCAGGACAGCAGAACCGTTCATAATTTACAATATGAATTTCATAAAAAATCAGGTGAAGTTTTAATAGGACTGCTTTCAGCAGAAATTACTAACTTAAACTCTCAACAATATGAATTAACTGTTACCAACAATATTACAGAACGAAAGGGAATAAAAGTTGCCTTCCCTGCTGCAAAATTAAAATGTGCTAGTCCCTACTTTCCCCATAAAGCGGTTTGTAGCGCTCACTTATTAGGTGAAATGGCGCAGCGAATTCGTAATTCTCTCAATTTAGAACAAATCCTTCATTCTACCGTGCGGGAGGTTCGAGAATTTTTGCAAGCCGATCGGGTTTTTATTGGCTGCTTAAATGAGGATAATCAAGGGGAAATCGTAGCAGAGTCAGTGCTTTCTAATTGTAAATCAATTAAAAAATTTAAATTAAATCAAAATTACATTCAACAAATTAAATTAATTTACCAAAAGCGAAATGCTAGAGCGATCGAAGATACATATATAGAAAACGTAGAAAATAGCACTTTTTTACAAGAATACTATCAAAAGTATCAAGTAAGAGCTAGTCTAGGCGTGCCAATTATGGTGGAGGAGCAAATTTTTGGCGTGTTAGTAGCAAATCAATGTGCTAGTCCTCGTCGATGGCAAAAATATGAAATTGATTTGTTAGAAAAACTAGCAGCACAAGTTGCGATCGCCATTCAACAAGCTCAACTTTACAAACAAGTAAAAATCCTCAATTCCAACTTAGAAAATCAAGTTAAAGAACGCACTGCTCAACTAGAAAAACGCAATCGAGAACTGCAAGAAACAAACCGCATTAAGGATGTTTTGCTGCATACGGTATCTCACGATTTACGAACATCGGTCATCGGAACATTAATGGTATTTAAGAATTGGTTAAATCAGTCAGGAGAAACCATTTCTGTTCCTCGCTCTACATTGAATAGAATGGTGACAGCTAGCGATCGCCAACTCAGCATGATTAACTCCTTGCTAGAAACTCATGCTAATGAAGAGCAGGGAGTAATTATCCATCGAGAACCAGTACAATTCAACAAACTGCTCGATTCTATTATCAAAGACTTAGAACCAATTTTAGCAGAAAATAAAGCTAATCTTCACAATTTTGTCCCTACCGATTTACCATTACTAATGGCCGATCCAACTCAAATTCAACGAGTTTTTGATACCTTATTTACTAATATTTTAAAACACAATCCCCCCGGATTGAGCTTGAGCCTAAGTGCAGAGGTACAAGCAGGCGTGTTGCGCTGTACGATCGAGGATAACGGCGCGGGGATGAGTCAAGTAGAATGCGATCGCCTTTTCGATCTCTACATCCGCGATCCGCAAGCTAGATGTTCCACTGGAATTGGTTTAAAATTGTATCTCTGCCGTCAAATTATTAAAGCTCACGGCGGAGAAATCGGCGTAAATAGTAAAATTGGCGAAGGTTCGACATATTGGTTTACTTTACCATTAAGATGATTTCAGATGGAAAAGTTTGATTTTTTTAGGTTAAAAATATGGCAGAAACTAAATTATCTCAAACAATAGCAGTTAATATTCCATCTACATTAACACTTATAGTTTCCCACGAACAGTTTATTGAATTAGCACTGGTTAACCGAGAATTGCAGTTAGAAAGAAATGGCACAGGAGAGCTAATTGTTATGCCACCAACAGGCAGCGAAACAGGGAACAGGAACCTAGATATAGAGGGACAACTTTGGTTGTGGAATCGTCAAACTAAACTGGGTAAAGCATTTAATTCTTCAACAGGTTTTCATCTTCCAAATGGGGCCGATCGCTCTCCCGATGCCGCTTGGGTAAGTCAAGAAAGATGGGATACACTTACCAAAGAACAGCAAGAAAGTTTTGCTCCCATCTGTCCTGATTTTGTATTAGAATTGCGTTCTAAAAATGACAATATGGAACCCTTGCGAGCCAAAATGAGAGAGTATATAGAAAATGGCGCTCGTTTAGGTTGGTTGATTGATAGAAAAAACAAAAAAGTAGAAATTTATCGAAAAAATCGCGAAGTAGAAATGCTGGATAATCCTGCTACTTTATCAGGGGAAAATGTTTTACCTGAGTTTATTTTAGATTTAACTGAAGTGTGGAATTAATTTTTATTATAAAGGTTCGTTCATCATCTTGTGTCAGAAGCCTTACCACAACATTTGTATCAACCGAAATCATGCCACTGCTCCGCTACACCCTGGCGAATAGCATCTTCTAAATCATCCATATTTTTAGGTTTTCCTTGATATTTTAAGCACCCTCCTACATCTTCTAATTTAGTTTCCACAAAAGGCTTTTTAGGTTTGAGAAGAATACCATCACCCATGTCAATGGCAATTAATTCTTGTCCTTCTTCCCAGCGGTGAGCATCTCGCAAAGCTTTAGGAATAATTACTTGTCCACTGTTTGATAAGCGTGTTACTTCCATGATTATTTATTTAGTTTCTATACTAATCCTATTTGTTGCTTTATTAGTAAAGAAGACCAGCCTCACTCCTCCAGGTCTACCTTCTTAACCCTTTGGCATTCTCCTGGGGCTAATTTCAAATGCCAACTCCGATCGATAAAAGCACACATCGAATTCTTCAAAAAAATTCATGTGTCCCAATATTAATGGAGCCGATCTATCCATCGTCCAAGCAAAAGCCAAATCCACAGGAGTAAAGCGATCGACGACTGCCGTCACAACCAATGCTCGTGCTTCAGACTGAGCTAAATTTCCCCCTAGAGGAACATTTAACATCTGACGTTCCCAAACTGCTCCCAACCTTAACCCGATTTGATATGGCAACACATTAACGCTGGCTCCTGTATCCAGCAAACCTGATACTCTTAAAGACTGATTCCGATAGCTGAGTGTTAGTGGTAAGTATGGTAGTGTACTAAAAGCACCCATCTCTCTGTTGAGTTCAGTAAAAGTAAATCTAACTTTATCAACCATGAATCGCAGCTTTTTCCTCTGCTAATGCCTTCGCTAAAACAGCAGCAGCTTCAAAAGAGTCATACAAGTTAGGAATAGATATTTTATCTCGATCGCCCAATGGGATTAGACTTGCATCTTTGAGAAGTTCAGATGTCAAAAAATGAAGGAGTAGGAGCCGATCGCTGTGAGATAGTTCCTTCACAAGAGGTAGAAGTTCAGTAAGAGGCATAAAATCTCCTAAGCTAGCTGAAAAAATGCGGTAGAGCAGACTGAATAAAAAACTAAGTTATTTTCCATTATTGTATAATACAAGATTTAATCCTCACTATCTACCAGATTCACTACTTCCAATGGCAGGTCTAATAACTCTGCTATTTCCTCATCACTTAAACCATGCTTACGTAATTTATCAATTTTTTCTTTCTTTGTTTGATTATTGTTGCTCTGCTGAAAGTCTGGAGTTGTAGGCTGATTTTTATCTGGGGTGGAATTGGGTTGTTCTGAACCAACGTTTATACAGCCGATTATATTGCTATTAATACTTTTTTCGCCCAATGATATATTAATATTTTCTTGACGTTCTAAAACAGATTGAAGATGCTTTTTATCAACTGTTTCACCAAAAATTTCAGATAATAATTGCCAAAGCTCGTAACCTACTTCCTTAGTATGACCAGTTGTACAATTAAAATATTTAGCAATATCAGAATATTTTTGCCGCTTCAGTGTTCCCTCGATAATTCCTCTCTGTAAATCATTTAGATGTTTGCCTGTTTTAGTGTAGACAACTTGATCTACAAATTGCAATACCTCGCGGCTGTCCATAAGTGAGGATGTTAGAGAACTGGGGATTATTATAGCTGACTTAATCCGCCCCGATCCGCCTTGGGTTTAAATTTTCCAAAAATTTTCCAAATATCCGCCTTAATCCGCCTTTTTGCGTCTTTTCAGGTTGGGTCTGAGGGGTCTATTATAGACAGAAAGTGGGAGTAAATAGCATGATTCACCATATCGCTCGGCATTCGACAGCACCAGTTGTAGCTGTAGCTACTAGTCCCCCTGTGCTTTTGGTGGTGGCAAGTGCAGTTGGTATAACGGCGGCAGCTGCTGTGGTTGCTACTAGTGGAACTTATGTAGGCGCTCGTCTTGCAGGCAAGACTCATAAGGAAGCAAAGAAAAATTTGGGAAAGAATACATTAGACACCTGCCGCATTATAAAAGAGTGCATAGACATAATTCAGGTCACTGAAAATGCCTACCACCTCGCTGAAAGTACAACCTCTGAATTCAATAAATGATTAGTGTAGCAAGGGTGTTCCAGATATCTTATGTTTCAGAAGAAATATATTAATGTTCTTTAATGAACATTAATATACCTCTCCCCTTGCTTCCCCTATCATTATTTCTACCACAGCTTAGTAAAAACTTAAAACCCAAATTTTTAGGTACTGTTATATGGCCGCTATTGCGCTGCTGTTAGTAGCTATTTTCGTGGTTTTTGCTGTAATTTCCCTTTTTAAGAATCAGTAAAACGAGTTTAATTAAGAACTTATCTCCTACTAAATATTGGAGTAGCTAGATCTGAACAAAGAGTGATTACCGTTTATTTTGCAAAAGTGAATTGTACATGGAAAGCTCGGAAGGCTTCTTAATCTTTTGTTTGGTGGTTATTGTAGCTTGGTTAGGAACATATACTGGATCGAGGCTTGCTGGTAAAGGGCATGAATCATCATTTAGAGGAGCAATTCGCGACATATTCTTGTTGAAGTGGTATCGTCGTCGAAAGCCGGGATAGAGTCAAAGAAAATAAACTTAATTAGACAGTGTTCTATGTCTCTATTTTAGCTTGGCATGATATGAGCGATAAACGCTACCTGGTGAGCAAACAGAATGCGATCGCTACTGTTATACTGCGATGTAGCAAGGAGTGCGATCGCTATTAGTAGGCAACAAACTTAATTTGATAGTTTGTTAGTTAGTAAAGCTCTAGATAATCCAAACTGGTATTACCGATTAATTCTTGAATTGCCTCTGCCCCAGCGCGAAGTATTGCTTCCACGTTGCTTGTAGGTGTATTGCCACACCGCAACCAAATCACCTTTGGCGGTGAACCGTAAAGATGACTCCTTTCTGCAAAGTCAGCATCCTGAGTAACAATACAAAATCCTTCAGTCTTGGCAAATTCCCAAATTTCGCTATCATCTGCATCTGTAAGTCCGTGAAACTGAACGTGGCTAGCATCAGGGAAGATATCAGCTAAACGATTTACTAACTTCCGACTCAAGTTTTGGTCGAATAGTAATTTCAAGTTTCACCTACCACAGCAATTAAACTACGTTCTCGGTCAGCAGCAAATTCGAGACAAGCTCTAATATCTTCTTCTGTCAATTCAGGGAAGTCATCTAAAATTTCTTTATGAGACATACCAGCTGCTAGCCAACCCAAAACATCGTATACTGTAATTCGCATTCGTCTGATACAGGGCTTGCCACCACGTTTACCAGGTTCGATTGTAATGATGTTGCGATAGCTCATAGCAAAGCGAACTTTAATATTTTTATAGCTTATACTAAAAAAATATCACATCACTACTATTTTAATTACCAAATGGTACTGATTCCCACTTCCGAGCCTATTCCACTGAAAATAGATCCTGATGGCGTGATTCGTATTAGCAAAACCCGCGTTACCTTGGATACAGTTGTCACGGCTTTTCGTGAGGGGGCTACATCTGAAGAAATTAGGGAGCAGTACCCATCACTTCAGCTTGCCGACATTTATTCTGCCATCGCCTATTATTTACGCCACCAAGCTGAAGTTGATGCTTATCTATTAGAACGTCAACATCATGCTGCTGAAGTTCGGCAAGAAGCTGAAAAACGATTCAATCCGGTTGGAATTCGCGAGCGTTTATTAGCAAGACGCAACCAACAAAGGTAATCTTGTATGGTGCGATTTTTAGCTGATGAAAAAAAACTTTAATAATCAAATTGTTCGCGGTATTCTGCGTCAAAATCCTGATATTGATATTGTCCGCGTTCAAGATGTAGGCTTATCGGAAGCAGACGATCCAACTGTATTGGAATGGGCAGCACAACACGGGCGCATCGTACTAACCCACGATGTGACAACAATGACAGGATTTGCCTACGATCGAATACAAGCAGGTTTGTTGATGCCTGGAGTGTTTGAAGTAAGTCGTCGTGTTTCAGTTGGTTTAGCGATCGAAGAACTTTTGCTAATAGCTGAATGTAGTTTAGAAGGAGAATGGGAAGGTCAATTCAGATTCTTACCGTTACGCTAATGCTTCTAGCAAGTAAGAATACAATCTTGCTTCCCTTTCCCATTTACAGCGGTTTTCTCTGTTATGAGGTACAGTCAGAATTTACCAAACTTATTTCTTACAGTCGCTACCACTATATTTGGTGTACCTCACTACTGCGGGAACCGCTGTATCTAATTAAGAACGCACGAGAGTAGGTGTTTTGCTATTTAACAAATTAGCGATCGCATTCAAAATTTCTTCATCTCGATACGGCTTGGTAAAATAGTCTACCGCTCCCATTTCCAGCGCTAACAAGCGATGTTTTTCGCTGCGGCGAGAAGTCAGCATCACTACAGGAACTTTCCCTAAAGCGGAGTCGCGACGATAATTGTTTAAAAACTCAAAACCATTCATCAAAGGCATTTCGATATCGCAAATTACTAATTGAATGCCGGGATTTTGGCGGATTTGCTGAAGTGCCTCGCGACCATTTTGAGCCTGAATCACTTGATAGTTAGCTTTTTGCAAAGTTAAGGCTAAAGTTTGCCGTAAGCTAATTGAATCGTCTACGATGAGAATTTGTGGGAAAGAAGAATTGAGAGGAAAAAGGGGAGTAGAAGGAGTATCTGATAACTGCGATGAGGTAGAAAGCTGAGGTGCAGATAAATCAGATTCCTTTAATTGCAAACGAGGAATTTCGGCAGGTAGATGGAAGGAGGGGTTTTTATTTTCTATTTGCCATTGTAAATTGGAAATTTGCGATCGCTGATTCATTCGCTCCAATAAATGATGAACCAAAGCATTACCATCAATCACCAATGTCAGGCGACCATCAGCTAAAGTGCTGCCTCCATAAACATAATTAGGAGGTGCAATTGCTTTGCCTAAAGGTCTAATTACAAGCTCTTGTTCGCCGACAATTTGATCGACTTCTAATCCCATCAATTCTTGATTTTGTTTTAACAGAATTAGAGGTGTAGAAAATAACGGCACAGAGGTAGGATTATAACCTAACAATTCAGTCATATTATAGATGGGAACCATACACTGGCTGTTGCCTCTTTGCCAGCGTAAAACTTTTTGTCCTTCTAGTTTTTGAATTTGTTCAGATTTGGGAATAATTATTTGTTCGACTGCATCAGATAACAAGGCATAAACAGAACCGCTTGACTCACAAACCATCAGTTTTGCCATTGTTAATGTCAGCGGGAACTGAAGCGCAAAGGTAGTTCCCCTATGTGGTTCGCCATAAACGGAAACCGATCCAGAAACAGCATCCATTTGGGAGCGAACCACATTTAAACCGATTCCTCTACCGGAAAGGTCGCTAACTTTTGCAGCAGTGGAAAATCCCGGCTCAAACAATAAATCTAATAAAGCAGTATGGGATAAATTATTTGCTTTTTCGGCTGTCATCCATTGCAGTTCAACTACTCGTTGACGGATGCGATCGAAATTTATTCCTTCTCCGTCATCCCTAACTTCAATAATTGTTTGATTTCCTTGATGATAAGCAATAATTTCAATTTGACCAGTTTCTGGTTTACCTCTAGCAGCGCGAATTTCTGGCGGTTCAATACCGTGATCGAAAGCGTTTCTGACTAAATGTAATAATGGGTCGTAAAGTTTATCTGCTAGCGCTCTATCCACCAGCACATCTGTACCGTGTAATGTCAATTCTACTTTTTTATGATGACCTGCTGCTAGTTGTTGCAAAAGGCGAGGAAAGCGGTTGAAAATCTCTCCCACTGGCAACATTCGCGCCTCTCTCATGTCATCTTGAACATTATTTAATAGGCGGCGCTGTTTTTCTAAGATTTGACCAGATTGCCTTGCCAATAAGTCAGTTGAATCAATAGTTTCTTCTAGCTGAACCATTTCTTCTGAAACTGACTGTAAAAGTACGTGAAGTTCGTTATATTGGTCTAATTCCAAAGCATCAAAGTCTGATTTAGATGGCCATTCTTTGATTTCTAATACTCGTTGATGGGCTTGGTCAATAATCATTTGGTCAGACCAATCCCGCAGTTGGCTCATTGTTTGCTGGTGTCGTCGCAAACGAAAACGCGATCGGCCCACAGAATCTTGCAGTTGTTCGGCAATATTAGCCAGTCGATTTTGATTAATTAAAAGTTCACCAGCTAAGTAACTTAAACGTTCTAACAGTTCTAATTCAACTCGTACAGTTTGACGCGGAGTTTTAACGTTATTACTATTGGTTGATTGCCCATTATTAACCGAATTAACTTGCGGTTGTGAATTTGCGATCGGTTGCTCTATTGAATGTTCTTCAACTTTTTCTTTTTCTATTTTTGCTGTTTCTTTTTGTGCTTGCTTTTCTAAGCCAGGATTTTCCAAAACAGGCTGTTCAACTTGAATCTCTTCAGCAAAATTGCCGAAAATCTCTTCTAAGCTTAGCTCTACTAACGGTGTTGAAAAATCTACTAAATGCGCTAACTCTGGTGCTGTTTCATCTAAAGAGAATATCGATTCAGAGCCAAATAAAACATCTGCTTGGTTTTCCTCATCTCCCACTCTTCTGCTCTCCCCATCTCCCACTCTCTGTAATGACGCTGGTAGAATGGTTCCAGCTAACTGTTGTAAAGCAAAAGAAGGTTCTCCGCCGCTCGTGCGATCGCCTGCAATTACAGCTGCCCAACCTTCCCAAAAATCCCTCAGCGCTACCTTCGCAATACTAACTGCTTGTTCCGGATGAATATCTAAAGCAGCAATAGTTTTTTGGGCAATAACTCCAAATCCCGGCAAATTTAAAGATTCCGCCAAACCAATAAAAATTTCTGCCTGTTCTCTTAAAGCAGGCTCTACTTGCCAACCTTCAATATGAACATCATTTAAAACATTTGCCAGTTCTTCCAGTCTTTGTTTTACACCAACTTCAAAGATAGATTTAGTAATATCAAATCCTAGTTCTATAGAAGAAGGAATTTGCGCTTCTTTCCCGAAATAATCACCTAATTTTTCTTCTAATTGAGCAAATATAGCAACAGCACGATCTAGAGCTTCATCATCATTAACATAACCGCCTTGAATTTGCGCCATCAAAGGTAAACGCAAACATTCATATCCTTCAAACAACAATGTCTCTAATTCATTATCAATTGTCAATTCGGGATTATAAAGAGACTTAAAGACATCTTCCAAATGATGGGCGATCGTCTTAATCGTCTCTAAACCCATGTTAGCAGCAGCACCTTTTAAGGTATGCGTCGTCCGCATCAAACCGTGAACTTTCACTAAGCTGTAATCTTCTCTTAAAGTTAGTAAATCTTGTTCGATCGCTTGCAGCAATTCCGGTGCTTCTGTAACGAAATATTGATAACCTTGTTCCCGAATATTATTATCATTACTCATGGCTATTCATTATTTGTCATTGTTCATCGGTCATTGGTCATTCGCAGGACTTACGCAAAACCTCTATTTGTAGGGTGCGAAGCGTGATAACGTAACGCACCATCCATACCATCCACCATATTTAGCGCTGCGTTAGTCCTGACTCGTCATCGGTCATTCGTCTTTTGTCATCAGCCATCAGTTATTAGTCCTAATTTGAATTCCTAATGACCAATGACGAATGACAAATGACCAATAACTAATTAATTCAATTTGAACTTACCAACGCTATTTTGCAACTCTTCTGCCATTGCCAGTAACTCTTTAAAGGAAGCAGAAATTTGCAGCGAATCCTCAGAAGTTTTATTAGCAACTACCGCTACATTATTCATTACTTCCGTTACCGCTTCCGATTGCTTAGTTTGCAACAAAGTAGCCTGAGTAATGCTTTCTACTAACTCTTGAATTTCCGCCGTTGCCGAGACAATAGCATTCAAATTTTGGCGAGTTTCATTAACGTGTTGAGTACCTTCAACTACTTGTTGAATTCCCGTTTCCATCTCCGATACAACTTCGCCAGTTTCTGCTTGAATTTCCTGCACCAATTGCTCGATTTCCGTAGTTGCAGCCGCCGACTGACGAGCCAAACTACGCACTTCATCAGCTACCACCGCAAATCCCTTACCGTATTCACCTGCTCTGGTAGCTTCAATTGCCGCATTCAAAGCCAGCAAGTTAGTTTGAGTAGCCAAATTGCCGATCAAATTCACCGCTTTCGAGATTTTTTGAGATGATTCGCTCAAGCGTTTAATCTTCTTACCTGTCTTCGCTACCGTTTCGCGAATGGCGACGATTTCATTCACCGTGCGGTTCATTGCTAAATCGCCTTTCTGCACGATTTGATTGGCTTTTTGGACGGCTATTTCCACTTGAGCGGCGTTTGTGGCAACTGCTTGAGTGGAATTTAACATTCCCTGAACTTGCTTGAGAGCTTCTGTCAATTCGTGGAATTGATGTTGCGCTTCTTCCGAAAGTGATTGAATTGATGTACCGCTAACTTGGGAAGTTTGAGCTACCTTAGCAGAAGCACTTTGTACCTGAACGAGAATTTTCCGCAAGCTTTGGATAATGTTGTTGTAAGCATCGGCAATCGTTCCGACTTCATTAGTTGTAATCGGAACTCTCACTGTCAAATCACCTTTCAAAGTCGGCTGAATTGCGCTTAATAATTGAATGGCTTGTTGTTGCAATTGCTCTTTGGCTGTTTTCTCCCGTTGTGCTGCTTCCGCTAATTGTTCGGATTGATTTTTTACTTGTTCTACATATTTAGCTTGGCGGAGAGCTACACCCATTTGGATACCAACCTGCGCCAACAAATTCACTTCGGGTTCTTCCCACGAACGAGTAGTTGAATGTTCGTAAGCAGCTAGCAAACCCCAGAGAGCATCGCCTACAAAAATCGGCACGATGATATATGCTTTGATCTGGTATTGTTCCAATATTTCTACGTGGCAGCGAGATAAACCTGCGTTATTGATATCGTCAGCTTTCGAGTGAACGTTATCAACAGAAAACTTTTCATTCTTGCGGTATCGACCGCCTTGGGTTTCTTGTAAATAGCTATCTTCCCAAACCGTCGTCATATCGGGGCCAACCCATTTCGGCCAACCGCTCGCTACTGATTCTGCTACGAATATACCGCTCCAATCTGGCTGGAATTGATAAACCGCTACTCGTTCGCAATTGAGCAATTGTCGCATTTCTTGGGTAGTAGTTTTAAAGATGTTATTTACATCTAAAGTTTGGCGAATTTTATCGATTACTTTGGTGAGGGTTTCTTGCCGTTGTGCTACTTCTGCTAGTTTTTCAGTTTTGGCTTGCAATTGTGCGAGATATTCGCTTTGCCGCAATGCTACGCCTAATTGAGTAGCGATTTGAGTTAGTAAGTTAATTTCTGAATCTTCCCAATGACGAGCGCCTGTGTTTTGATATGCACCTAGTAATCCCCAAAGTTTTTCTCCGGCAATAATCGGCACTAGCACGTAAGCTTTTGCTTCAAATTGCTCTAAAAGTTCTAGATAGCATTCTGGAAAACCTGCTTGGGAAACATCATCAACTATAAAGTTATGACGTTCGTGACGGCGACCTCCTCTGGTTGGTAGTAAATAAGTATCTGCTACTCGGAAATTAGTGCCGCTTTTTCTGAGCAAGTTACCATAATCAACAATGTCATCTACAAAGTGGTTATCAACTGATTGTTGATTGAGTAATTGAGTCCAACCGCTAGCGACGGATTCGGCGACAAAATTACCGCTCCAATCAGGATTGAAACGATAAACTGTTATTCTGTCTACATTTAGCAACCGCCGAACTTGTTGGGTAGTGGTTTTGAAAATCGTGTCGATATCTAGAGAATGCTGAATTTTATCGGCAATGGATTGTCCGACTTTACCGATAATTTGAATAAAGTTCTTTTCCCGTTCGGCTACCAGTGCTAATTGATTTGATTTTTCTTTGAGTTCTTCTAAGTATCTGGCTTGTCCTAAAGCAATGCCAAATTGTCCGGCAATTTTCTTGACAAAATCAATTTCATAACTTTGCCATTCGCGAGGGCCATTACATTGGTGGATGCAAAGTAATCCCCAAAGGTCTTCACCGTTAATTAAGGGAACGATTAAGTTAGCTCGAATTTGGAATTGCGCTAGTAATTCAACA
Organism: Leptolyngbyaceae cyanobacterium; assembly: GCA_036703985.1. Classification (GTDB taxonomy): domain Bacteria; phylum Cyanobacteriota; class Cyanobacteriia; order Cyanobacteriales; family Aerosakkonemataceae; genus DATNQN01. Next base: position 51,213 of record DATNQN010000072.1, on the reverse strand, counting down.
TGGCATTCGGACATTCCGGCGTTGTGAATATCGGCAACGGCTTGAATGCGTCCTTCCCGATATTGATGTGCGAATCTTTCTCCAAAGTAGTGGTCGTAAACTTTTAATCCGACGGTGGAAGAGTAGCTTGGTAAAACGTCTTCAGAGATAAATATTCCTTCGTTAAATCCTGATTCTGGGAATAAGCGAAATACGGCTACGCGATCGGCATTTAGTAGTTGTCGAACTTCGCGACTGGTTGATTTAAAGAGGGTTTCTAACTCTTGAGATTGACGAATCCGACTGATTACTTTGTTGAAAGTTTGTTCTTGTTCTACTTGTCTTTGTACTTGCTGGCGTAATTCAAATGGTTGTAAGAAAACAGCTAATTCGGTAGAGATTTGATAGGTTAAGTTGATTTCTGTTTCTAACCAATTACGGGGTGCATTACATTGTTGTACTACTAGTAAACCCCAGACTTGTTCGCCTACGATCAGGGGTACGCTTAAGGTGGCTTTTACTTGTAAGTTTTGCAGTAGCTGAACTTGCGGCAAGGTAATTTCGTGAGCGGAAATGTCATCAATTGCTACTATTTTTTCGGCTAAATAATCGGCGGCTGTGTTTGCTCCGAAGCAGCTACTACTTAAATTTTGGTTGAGCGCGGGTGTTAACTCCCGTTCGACGGATTCGGCAACGACTACACCGAAACTTTCTCCGTTGAAACGATAAACGAGTACGCGATCGCATCTCAAAACTTTGCGAATTTCGCTGACAGCAATTTTTAGTTTTCGCTCTAAGTCTGTTGCTTGGCGTATGGCAGTGGAAATCGCGAATAATTTTTCTCGTTCGCTTTTAAATTGTCCTTGCAATGAAGCATCCCAAGAAGATTTAAATTTTTGCTCGGCAGTTACTACTAGTTTTTCTAACCTTAGGAATTTTTCGGAAATTTCGGTTTTATCCCATAGAGGAGTTCTCTGAATATCAGATTTTATACTATTTAGCCCAGAAGCAATTATTCTGATCGGAGAATTACCGTTTCCTAAATTGCGATCGAATGTAGCACCATTACCATTGTTTTGCTGTTCGGTTTGCTTTGGTTCGTAGTGAGCAGTCATTTAAAAAACCTCAATAAATTAATTAAGTGAATTTAGGAATAAAGACCCTCTTGAGGAGCTATCTTAACTAGCTCCTATGGCAGTAATTAGCCGTTTTAGCTAGTCAATAATAATTACTGTCGATGCACCTGCCAAAGAGGAGTTCTTGCAATTGCTTCGGCATTAAGTACCATCAAAACTTCTTGGTTTTCTCCGATCAAATAACCTTGTAAGTAAGGCAATACTTCGGGAGGAAATAATCCGATGGAAGGAACATTTAATCGCTGGATATCGTGCAATTCTATATCATTAATTTGGGGAACAATTAGCCCTAAATATTGCTCGTTAGTTTGCACGACAATTGCCATCAATTCACCGATTTGTCCTCCTTTACTAAGATTAGGATCTCCATATAAGGGAGGAAATCCCATTAATTGCCCGATATCGACTAGCCACAGCATTTCGCCGCGCCAGTTGTAAATTCCTAATACACAACTAGGCATTTGAGGGACTGGCAGAATTTCAGATGCCGCCACTCGCATTACCTGGTGAATAATGTTCAGCGAAAGTAAAGCTTTTCCTTCTAAGCCTAACTTAAATCGTAAAAATTTTTCACCTGAATCTGAGGAAGGAGTTACTCCTGGAGCAGCAGCAACACGAGTAAGCGCAGAAGCTTGTTTGACAAAATCAACCATATTTATTAGTCCTTAATCATTTATCATCTGTCATTCGTCATTAGTGATTTTTTAGGATGAATTGGTAAATAATATAGTCACTAAGATAATGACAAATAACTACTTCATTAGCTGTCGGATAGTGCGTACTAAATCGGTTTGCTGTACTGGTTTAGGCAAGTAGGCATCTGCACCCAACATATTTGCCCACATTTTGTCAACGTCGGTATCTTTGGTTGAACAAACTACTACTGGAATTTCGCTAGTATTCGGGTCGCTTTTGATTTCTCGACATAGTTCAAAACCACTTTGACCGGGCAGAATTACATCGAGAATAATCAAGTTTGGCTTTTGCAAATTTAGCTTAACTTGAGCTTCTTCAACACTTTTGGCACTTACAACAGACAACCCTGCCTGTTGTAAGTAGCGGATCATAACTTCCATGTCGGTCAAGCTATCTTCAACTACTAATACAGTACTCATGAGGTTTTCTCCAATAGTTAGCGTAGAGCGAGCGGAAGCGGTCGGTGAAATCAAGAATTATGATTCCCAAAATCACCAATGTTTATGCTTTCTTTTAAGAAGCTTGATAACCCAAAGAATGTGAGGAGTTTTCGGCTAAAGATGGTGAATTATTTAAATGTTTGAACAAAGTGGCTAGTACTTTTTGATCGACGATTGGTTTAGATAAAAAGTCTGTAGCACCGACAAGTTTAGCCCGCACTCTGTCAACTAAACCATCGTTTCCCGTAAGAATAATTACAGGTGTATTTTTAAAAGTAGATATTCTCCTAATTTGAGCGCAAATTTCATAACCGTTAGCCACTGGCATAACCAGATCTAAGATAATCGCATCTGGTTTGTGTTGAAGTAGTATCGGTAAAGCGTGTATGGAATCTTTGATGCTGATAAACCGATAACTGGCTTTGGTGAGAATTTCCTCCATAATTTGGCAGTCAATTACGCTATCCTCAACGTAGACAATGAGAGGACTTTGTAAGGATGCTGGTTTAGTAACTGGGGGTGAGGTAACGGGTTGAGTAGGAGGTAGGGGAAGAGGAGTAGGTGGAGGAGAAACAGATATTTCTGCTTTGCTATTTTTAACGGCTGGTGGTGAAGTAGTTGATAGTGGTGGTTCGGTTTTGCTTCTACGATCGCTGATTGGTGCTGTAAGATTGACTGGTGGTTCGCTATTATTTGGTTGGGCTAGTGCTGCGGCATTGATGGCTGGCATCACTAAGTCAGGAACTTCCCCTAATCCGATAATTTTTTGACGAATATAAGGTATTAGCGATCGCACTAATTTTTGTAAATCTTGCTTGATATAAACTGCCAAATCCCTTAGAGTGCGGTCTCCATCAATCACTTTGACCAAGGTTTGGTAAACGCGGGGAGAAGCAAGTTTTTCTAACTCCTCTGGTTGTTTGAGCAGGGGAGCGATATTAGGAGATAAATTGGCTAAACCAGCAGTACGCCAATTTTCCCAAACCTGTTGGGCTTCTTGTAGTGCTTGACTCGGATTGATTAAAGTCAGGGAAGCATCGGAAATATTTTCTCGATCGCAAATAAAAGTTAGCGGCTCTTTTGCCTCATATTGCAGAATATCAAAAAATACTTCCGCTACGTTGCTTTTAATTACCGCTACTGCTTGCTCCCCGGTGATTTTTTGTCGTTTTACCAAAACCGTGATCGCTTGGTACTCCCAATATCTAGTTAAATCACTCTCCCGCAAACGCACGCTATTCGGAGGTATTTGGGGACAGTACAAATTTAAATGCCTATGCCACCGCCTCATCGGATGTACTCCCCCAGCTACCCAAACAAGGCGACCCAAACAAAAGTATAAACTCCAAGTAGTAGAACCTTGTACGTCAAGCCTGCCAGTAAATTGCTTTTGGCTTTGGATTTGGATTTGGTCGCTTAGCTTGTAATTAGCTACTTCGTTGGTAGTCATCCTGTTTCCCTGTAAGCATTATGCAGAAATTGCCTGTAATTTAAATCACATATCTTTATCTTACTTTTTATCCTTAAAATAACGAGCAAAAATTATAATTATTAAAATATTCTTAACAAAACAACATTATTATTCGGAAAATCCGCAACTATACTGATTATTCATTCATAAAATTCTTAATATAAATTTATTGTTAAAATTAAGTATTATCTCTCAAACTTTGCTCTAAATAGTCATGTTTTGTACCGAATACTTAACCAAAAATTAGTAAGTACTTACTGCACTACATAAACATAATTATCCCTTCTGTATATTGATGGCTATTTTAAGGCAGCCCGATCGCAATAAACTTTCATTTTCAAAAAGTAAAAAGGCTGCCACATCAACTTTATTTTTCTTTACCTTCCCCATAAAACCCTTATTATACTGGCATTTTTCCAGAAACAAGCATTGAAAATTAACCGATCTCCAGAGATAAGAAAACCATAATTATTTCAGATAGCTAGAGTTTTTTGATAAATCTTGACAATTCACTATAAAGCAAAATCAAGCTTTTAGTTGTTCCGAGTGGCTGACTTAGTGGGAAGCAGAAAAGTTGGTTAATGCAGAGCTAGCTCTGAAATTAGATAAATATTTTATAAAAGTAGTTACTCCCAACGATACAAGTTTAAAGGTTAATTTCGCTCTACCAAAAATATCAACCTTACCACCAGGGTTTTCTGGTAAGGGAAAACCGCTCCTATTTGTTAGTGTACCCGCTAGTTTCTTAATTCTATCTTTAAAAATTTCCATTTAAATATATTTTTTTGATGAAGATTACGTAAAAATAATTAGATGGCTGGATTTTTATCCGAGTAATTACTTAAGATGATTCTTGAAAAATAGCTCGACATCAAAAATTTCAGTAAATCATACAATATGGCAGAAGTTTGTGAATTACATAACTTTTGCGATCGGTGCCATCCAAGTAGATGCTCCAGGGTATCCGCGCGATCGACATTCACTGATTAGAGATAGAGAGGATTTCCATGTCTGCTTCGAGTTTGATGAAAAAAGTATCGAGCGCTATTGCTGGAGTTGCATTTTTTGCGATGGGAACAGTTAGCGCTGCGCCTGCAAATGCAATAACTTTCAAATTTCAGGGCAATTTTTTCGGCGTTATACCTGTTGAAAGCAGCTATACCTTAGACGATGCTATTTTCGATGAGGTGATTAACTCTCCAACTAATGGTTTTGCTGAGAACGCTTTGTTAGATTTTTCATTGTTTGTGAGAGGCAATGTACCAGACTCTAGTGGTGTTCATAGTTCAGAATTAACTTCCTGGGGGGATAGATTTTCGCTCCAAGTTAGAACTAACCAAACAGTAGAATACGGTGGGTTATATAGCCCTTACGCATATTTACTGAGTCTATCGGTTCATGCACCTGATGGTAAGCCTTTAAGCGCGTGCAAAGTAATGGAATGCCAAGGATCGGCTTTAGTGGGAGGTAAAGGAGGAATCTCCGGAGATATATTGAACGTACCTGTCAAATCCGTTCCGGAACCATCAGTTGCGATCGCATTAGGTTTAACAAGCACTTTCATGCTAATGCGGAAAAGAAAAAGAGCCTAACTTGCAGACTTCACTCAAGTTCGCATCGCAGACAAAGCAACCACTGATTGAGGAAATTGGCTTTTTAAAGCTGGTAAAACCGGACAAGGTTGTTGTTCTTGCAAATTCTCAGGTTTACTCCAAGTAAAAGGCGCTGATTTAGCCGCAGACATCCACAGCAACCTTTTTGCCCTAGTCATCGCCACGTATAAAAGACGAAATTCTTCGGCTATTTTCAAATAACCCGCCTGTTCCCAAGCTGCGGTTACTTCTGGCAAAGGAAATGTCCCGTGCAAACTAGCCCGAATCTGCGCCCGTGCCACTTCTGCTAAAGTAAAATCACCTAAAAATTGGGTTGGTGTGGGTACGCGCAAACTGCCGGGAATCATCCCAGCGTGCAAGAAAGGCAGAAAAACATAATCCCAATCTAAACCCTTTGCTTTGTGCATGGTAATAATTGTCAGCTTACCATTTTGGGTATATTGACTTTCATTACCTTCCGTATCTACTGGTTCAAATCTTTCCGAACTAACGATTTCACTTAATACGCTGATGATATTTGGCATCGAACTGTTGCCAGCACTTTGTCGGAAAACTCGTTCTGCTAATTTGTCAGCAGTGGCAAGTTCATTTTTGTCATAATTTAAAGCTAAAGCTAGGAAGGAAATCATTTGATAAAGGGGTAATTCCAACCTTGCTCTGAGTAACTTACTACAAAACCGCTTTGCTTTTTTTACTTCTTCTGCTTGCGGAGGATCGAGGGGGCCGGGATAAAGGAATTGTTCTGGTAAACTAGCAAGAGCGTTCAAATCTTGGGGTGGAATTAACTGCCTTTCTACTAACACTTCTAAGGCAGCTTTCAAATAGTCGGGAGAATGAGGACGATCGAGAAATTGCAGCAGAGATAAAATTTGCGCCGGAACTTTCGTATAAAGGGTTTGTTGAACTACATCATATATATCGATGCGATCGCCAAATTCTTGCTTTAATTGTTGGTGAACGAATCTCCCTTGATCGTTAGTCCGCACCAACACCGCCGTCGATCCTCTCTTACCTTCATTATTAGGTGTTAATAACTCGATCGCTCTTTCACCGATCAACTTCACCGTTTCGTAAATATCGCGGGGAGTATTGATTTCCAAACCTTTACCCACCGATGGCGGGTTAGCATCAGGTTGCGGATCGTTAGCATCCACGGGATGAATAATTTGATGGCGAAAAGGTTGTTCTGTACCTGCTAATTGAGAGCGATTTACCCACTCTAAAACAAAGTTAGCTGCATCTATAATAGTGCGGCTACTGCGTCCGGCTCGATCCATAGTCGCTAAACGTCCTTGGGATTCGCTTTGCAAACAAAAACGACGAAAATAAATTGGATCGGCAGGAGTAAAAGTAGAGTTAATTGCTTGATTCGGATCGCCAACTCGTACTAAATTGGGTGGCGCATCTGGATTATCCGGATCGGTGGCAAGAATTTCTAATAATTTGGTTTGTAATGGTGAGGAATCTTGCGCTTCATCTTCAAATACGGCAAATACTTGGTTTTGCCACAAACGCCTCGCGCTTTCATTTTCTAACACACGCAGTGCGGCAAGAATCATTTCGTCGTAGTCGATGAAGTCGCGAGATTTCAATAAATCTTGATAATTTTCGTACAATCCAGCTGCGATCGCTAAAATCTCATATTCATCTTTACTTTGTCTGCTCAACTCCCACAAATTTTCTGGCAAATAACCAGAACTTTTTGCCTCGTGAATTACCGTCTGCGCCAAAGAAGGTAACACTTCCGTGCGTAAAACTGACTGGCGGCGCAATCGTTCCGTTTCTTCTCCATCAAATTGTTGCCCTTCTACTAAAACTTGATAACGTCGGGGATGGGCGGCGATCCATCTTTCTACCGCGACTCGAATTAACCGATGACTTTGGTTGGGAGTGACAATGGTAACGTTATCTAAGTTTAAATTGGATAATTCTGGATGTCGGTTGGCGATGTTTAAAGCTAAACCGTGTAAGGTATGAACGACAAAACCGATTTGGGGTAATGAGAGGGTGTCTCTTAAATACGATCGAATTTTGGCTTTAATATTGGCGGCGGCAGAACGGGTGAAGGTAACAACTACCAATTGCTTGCGGTTGTGGAGTTGTTGACGCGCGATCGCGATCGCCGCAGCACCCGCCATTCCGGTAGATTTTCCCGCACCGGGAACGGCAGACACCGCCAAAGGGCCACCCGACCAGTCTGCCATTTGTCTTTGCCCTTCCCGCAGACTGTTACGGATTTGTTGTAAAGCTTGTTCTTTGTTAATAGGCATATTAATTTTATATTTTACACTTTAAATTTTTAGATTAAAGTGTTTTGCTGTCGAAGATTTTTAGCTTTATTCCCTAAATATTTTTAAGGATTTTTTTTTACCACAGATGTCCACAGATAAACACAGATGAACACAGATGTCGATGAAGTTTGTCTGTTAGGAACTTAGATGGGAATCGATAATTTTTTTGGTTTAGCGATCGCAACCGTTTCCTCCTCATCTAAAAACCTCCTAGCGGTACTTAGACAAAAGTTAACTTAAAAACTGGGTCAAACCCAGTTTTTAAGGTAATTTGAGATCGATTTATCCTTCTCGTAATCCTTGGTATCCCAACTTTCGGATTATTTTGCGTAAGGATAAGTTGTGGATAATTTACCCTTCTTCATCTTGATAACGAGCAATTAACACTTGAGTATAAATGTATCATACCTTGTCAATTCAAACAGGACTGCTATATATAATGTTAGATGATAAGTACTTTCATAAAAATCAATTAATTTTGTAAATAAAATTTAATACTAATCTGAAACAGTTGTAATCAAGTATACTTATAACTGCAATGTTCGATCGTCTCAGTTTTTAACTAAAACTGAGCGGAAAAGAGATTTATGACAGTTAACTTATTTGACCCCAACTTTTATCGTGTTGCCAACCCAGACTTAGTTGGCTTAAATGATACCGAAGCTTTATCGCATTTCCAAAATTTTGGATTGAACGAAAATCGGTTATTCTCTCCTTTTGTAGACTTAAACTTCTACAAAGCTGATAATTCTGACTTAGCAAGTTTTAACAATAGCCAGCTTTTCAACCATTTACAAACCAATGGGATTCGAGAAGGACGTAAATTTTCGGCACTTGTAGATTTAGATTTTTATTTATCTAACTATGGTGATTTACGCAGTGCTTTTAGCAGTAATTCTAGAGAACAAGCATTAGAACACCTCCAAAATTATGGTGTAGAGGAAGGACGTAAATTTTCGCAATTTGTCAACTTGGACTTTTATTTAGCTACTAATGGAGACGTAAATGCAGCTTTCCAAGGCGATAAATTAAAAGCCTTAGAACATTTAAAAATAAATGGCATCAATGAAAAGAGAAAATTTAGCGAGTTCTTCGATGCAGATTTCTATTTGCAAAACAATTCCGATGTAAATACAGCCTACCAAGGAAATAGATACCAAGCATTACAACACTTTGAACAATTTGGCTTAAAGGAAGGCAGAAAATTTTCTCCTGCTTTCGATCTAGATTACTATCGGACAGTTAATCCTGATTTAGTAGCAGCTAATCTCAACAACCAACAATTATACGAACATTTCCAACAATTTGGCATCAAGGAAGGACGTGCTTCCTCGCAGTTTTTCAGCGCTAGTTATTACCTGGCAAACAACCAAGATTTACAAAATGCTGATTTCAACTACCAACAAGGATTACAACATTTCGTTAATTATGGTTTGAAAGAAGGTCGCGTCGGTAATCTTAAAACTGACATATTCTTCAATGCTGTAGCAGCGGGCGATGCCACCGAAAATAGCGCGATTCTGTGGACGCGCACCGCCGATCCTAGCACTAACCAAGGCAAAGCTACGGATTTAATCGTGCAAGTTGCCACCGATCCGCAATTTAACGGCATCCAAAGCACATTACTGACTAAAACTAATCCCGATCGCGATTACACTGCCAAATTAGATAACACATTTTTGCAGAGTAATACGCGCTACTACTATCGATTTTTAGCACCGGGAGGAGAAGCTAGTCCAGTCGGAACATTTAAAACTGCACCCAATAAAACCGAGCAAGCACCTCTCCGCATGGCTTTTAGCGCAGATACTGCGGGTGAGTGGCGACCCTATCCTTTAATTAAAGATTTCGATCGACTGAATTTGGACTTTTTTGTTTATTTGGGAGATACAATTTACGAAACACCAAGCGGTAATACAACTACTGGTGTAGGTATATCTCCAGCAACTGCCGATCCTTTTGCAGATCCCGCGCAAGCTTTAGCTGATTATCGCCGTAAATACCTGGAGAATTTATTACCCGTTACACCCAATGGTTTCCCAGGATTGAGATCGTTTTATGCTGCTCAAGGGAACTATACACTGTTAGATAATCACGAATTGGGAGATAAACAATTTGCTAATGGTGGAGCGCCAGCAGGAACGCCAGCGGGTGCAGGCGTAGATCCTACAAATCCGATTTACGATGCCAATACAACTGGCACTTTTATTAATAAAACACCCGGATATCAATCAGTATTACGACCTTATCAAGAATATCAACCTATCCGGGAAAAAATCATTTCGGCTCCCAACGATCCTCGCACTGATGGTACTCTACAACAATATTTTGCTCAGCCGTGGGGAGCAAATGCGCTTTTCGTGAACGTTGACGATCGCTCTTACCGAGATATTCGGATGAGAAGAACCAACGCTGAGGGTAGAATTGTCGATGATGTTGGTTCTCGTGCAGATAATCCCGATCGCACAATGTTGGGAGCTACTCAACTTGATTGGCTTAAACAAACACTCCTCCAAGCTAAAAATGATGGTGTTACCTGGAAAATGGTGGCTATTTCCACACCAATTGATGAAAATGCCAGCACCAGTGGAAATAAAATTATCCCCTTAGATACAGGTAAAACTTGGATTGGAGGTTATCGCGCCGAACGTAACGATTTACTCAAGTTTATTGCCGATAACAAAATCGATAATGTCGTCTTCCTGACTACTGACGATCACGAAAATCGAATTAACGAATTAACTTATACAGATCCGGTAACAGGCGCTCGCGTTCGCGTACCCAATGCGTTGACAATTGTTGCTGGCCCAATGGCAGCTTTTGGCCCTGGTTTAATTAATAACCACAGTTTTGAGAACATTAAATCTTTAGCTGATGGCATTGTGGCACAACAGCAAGCAAAAGGGGTCGATCCATTAGGTTTAGATCCCAACTTCCCCGGATTACAAAATGTTTTCCGCGAAGGCGATCCTAATGCAAATACATTGCGTCAGCCTGTAGATTTTTATTCACCGGATACCTTTAATTATGTCACTCTTGATGTAAGTGCTGATGGCAAAAAACTATCAGTAAATACTTACGGAATGAATCCGTATCCTACTAATAGTTTCCCCGATCTTAGCCAAGTAGATCCAGTAAGGCACATCTTAGGATTTGATATCGTAGCAAGCGTTTAATAACGATTGCTTGTTAGTTATTTTGTCGAGGATCGCGGTTAGTAGAGGGAAAAGTTTTTCAGAAGCTTTTCAGTTTTCTAGCTCTGACAGGACTTACACCAAATTCCACGATCCTCGACAGCAGGCGCGACTGATGAATTGACAGTTGCGGGTAGCCCCACTAGTTATTTCATTTTTCTCCTTCTGTCTTTATCTGCGTTTATCTGCGTGCATCTGCCGTTAATTTAGCCAATTTCCAGATCGTCAACTAACTAGTGCATACAAATGATTATTTGTCAATGTTTTAAACATAAAATTTTTCTAAATCCGCAAAGTTTTCTATCGAATTTACACCAATCACCAATCAGCAATGACTAAAATCGGAATACAACCCAAAGCATAAAAACCTTCATGGAACTGTTGCACCAGCCGGAAGATATCGTTGCCGTTCAAAGAGGGACTGCCCAAGAAAGACGGTATCGAATTATCGATATTTTAGGGCAGGGGGGAATCGGGACAACCTACGAAGCAGAGGACTTACAAACTCAACAGCGAGTAGCAATCAAGGTGCTGTCTCTACGTCGCATGGCTGACTGGAAAGTTTTAGAATTGTTTGAACGAGAAGCCCGCATTCTCTCCTACCTCGATCATCCCGGCATTCCTCGTTATATAGACTATTTTCAAATCGAAACACCACAAAATCAGTCTTTTTATTTAGTTCAAGAATTGGCAGAAGGGCGATCGCTTTTTTCCTTAGTGGAAAGCGGTTGGCATACTACTGAAAGCGAAGTAAAAGATATCGCCAGTCAAATTTTGTCTATTTTGACTTATTTGCACCGATTTACACCACCTGTCATTCACCGAGATATTAAACCGCAAAATATCATCAGGCGAGATGACGGGCATATTTTTTTAGTAGATTTCGGATCGGTAAACGCCAGTTATCAAAGTACGATGGTGGCTGGTAATACAGTAGTCGGTACTTACGGATATATGGCACCGGAACAGTTTCGGGGACAAGCTTTTCCCGCTACCGATCTGTACAATTTAGGTGCGACGTTAGTTTTTCTGCTGACTCATCGATCGCCAATTGAATTTCACCATACCCAACTCAAAACCGATCTAGCAACTCATCTGCAAATCTCCCCAGATTTTACCGATTGGTTGGAAAAATTACTCCAGCCAACTGTCGAAGACCGCTTTTTGTCAGCTAAACAAGCCCTTTCCGTACTAAAAGGAGAAGGTCTTTTAGTCCCGAAGCATCGCCGTCCCGCTGGTAGTCGGATTACCCTAACTAAAACAGCCAAGCATTTAGTAGCAGAAATTCCGCCGAAAGGATGGGAATATTGGGATGTTGCGGAGTTCGTGTTTGCTTTAATTTGGTTTGTCACGCCGTTTTTCGTGTTCTCTTTGATCGGTGCTGAGTTTACCCGTTCTATTTTCTTGTTCCTTACCCTTTATTCCATGTTGGTTTGGATGATCGGAGCGGTAAAATTAAAAGACGCCTTGTTCAAATTATGGGGACGCAGCCGATTGGAAATTTCTCGTAAACATTTCTGGCTGCGTTGGTCTTTATTGGGGGTATTTTACCAAGTTCAGGGAAGAACAAAAGATATCGATCGTCTAGAACTGATTTCTCACATGAGAAAAATGGATGAGTTCCTAGCCGGTGTGAGAAACCAAATTCCTCAACCAATTACAGTGTTTAGCTTGGTGGAAGGAATTCGTACTCACAGTTTAATTTTTTCCCTGACAACCCAAGAAAAAGAGTGGTTAGCCCAAGAACTGGCTGATTTCCTCAAAAAACCGCTATCAACGGAATGAAATTTTCTCGTCATTACTTGGGTTTGGCTTTTGCGATCGCATTGGGAACAACCCTCCGCTTTGTCAATCTCGATTTTAAACCTCTCTGGCTAGATGAGGTAATCACTGCTTTGTTCGCGATGGGGAAATCTTACAATGATATACCCCTTAACGAGGTTTTTTCTCTCACCAAATTACCAGAAATTTTTACTTTTAATGCAGCGGTTGGTTGTCCCCAAATTGCCCAAAACTTAGCCAATCAGTCTACCCACCCGCCTTTGTTTTTTTGCCTGATGCACTCCTGGCTGGGAAACACCAGAACTGATTATCCAGGGCTGTTATTCAAATTGCGATCGCTACCTGCGTTATTTGGCGTCAGTGCGATCGCAGCAATTTACTTCCTCAATAAAATTGCTTTTTCCTCCCGCCAAGCTGGATTAATTGCCGCTGCTTTCATGGCAGTTTCTCCCTTTGGTGTTTACATCTCCCAGGAAGCACGCCATTACACCCTCCCAGTACTGATAATCACTTTATCTTTAATCGGATTAATTCAAATTCAACAAGACATATCTGAAAAAAAATGGCGTCCGATCGTTTGGTTTAGTTGGGCGATCGTAAATGCGATCGGTTTATACATTCACTACTTTTTTATTCTTGCTTTACTCGCTCAATTCGCCACTTTAGCATTGCTATTTTTAAAACTAAAAATAAAACGAATATCTCTTTATCTTTCAACTTTTACCTTTTGTCTTTTACCTTTTGCCTTATTTATCCCTTGGATACCAGCATTATTAGGACATTTTAGCCGTCCCGAAACCAGTTGGTTGCCACAGCCACAAAACATCGCTCCTTTATATCAAATAATCGCTGCTTGGTTGCTGATGGTAATTGCTTTACCCGTCGAAAGCCAACCACTCTGGGTAATTATTCCTGCTGCAATTTTAATGATTGTATTTGGCACTTGGTTAGGATGGCATTTTTTTCAAGGAATTAAACAATTAACCAACACCCCTACAACTCTATTACCTACAGCTACTTTAGGAACTTTTATCATTTGCGTAGTATTAGAATTTTTAGCAATTATTTATTTATTAGGTAAAGACATTTCCGTTGCTCCTCGTTATAACTTCGTCTATTATCCAGCCATTTGCGCTCTAATAGGTGCGACTTTTAGCATTAAAAAAATCAAAAAAGAAGAAATACAAAAGACTAAATTTTATCCTTCATCCTTCATCCTTTATCCTTTATTAGTAGGTGTTTTTAGCTGTATTTTCGTGATTTATGGCTTCGTTTTTCAAAAGCCTTACAATCCCCAAAAAATAGCAGATAATATGCTCGCGGAACCATCTCTTCCGCTGATGGTTGTAGTTGGATACAATGATTTTCAAGACGTAGCTTTGGGATTGAGCTTTGCTTTGGCAATTGATAAAATGAAACCTGCTATGTGCCAATCAAAAAAATTAGAAACCTGTCCAAAAATTGCTTTTTTTGAACGTTCTCCAGGCTACGAACCAGTTTGGCAAAAAATTTCCCAACTAGCTACACCTGCTAAATTTCCCCTGAATTTATGGGTAATTGCTCCCGGAATGAAAAGGCAAAGCTATCCACTAGAATTACCAATTTCAAGCAATGGCAATTGTAAAATCGATCCCACAGGATATCATCGCATTGGCATCCCCTATCAGCTTTACCGTTGCAATAATAATCGCGTTTCTTAGAATCGTAGGTTAGATAGAAACCCGGTTTCTTCAAAAAACCTGGTTTCTGAAGCTTATTTCCTACAACAAAAAGCTGTTTTAACCGATTCTGAATTCTCAATTTTAAATCGGAGAATTCTCTCCTATTAAGAATTGTTGATAGGATTATAAATCTGTTCCCCTTTCACTAATCCCAAAGCTTTTCTCAGCATGAACCACCGATTTCTCAACTGCCAAAACTTGCTACTTTCCATCGCACGCATTACGTGATTAGTTTTCTTTAATTCTGCTTTAGTTTGATAAAGTTCTAGTCGCAACTTATCCAGTTCTTCTTCACTGGTAAAAATTTTGATTTTATCTTCTGCTTCTACCTCAATTCTTTTCCCATTATAGTAATGAGGTACGATTTCACCTGTCATAATATTGGTAATTTTTTTCATGTAAATTCGTTTCAGAAATGGGTCAGATAATAGAGGTGTATAATATAGGCAATCAGAAAAGTAATAATGAGTAACTTGGCTATGGCGCGTTCTATTGGGGTCTAAAATAGGGCTGCCACCATGTAGCAAATTTGCTGCCCAAATCAGGGCTTGACCTTTACGAATAGAGATATCGACTTTTTTTAATTGATATTTGGCAATTACAGCTTTTAGTAAATCCTCATAAACATCATATCGCTCGTAAGGATGTTGTTGATAGCTACCACTTATGCCAAGATTACTTAGATCGAAGTAGGGCAACTTATGGCTACCAGGGTAATAATGTAGTGGGCCATTTTCGGAATCAACATCTTCTAAAGCTAACCAAACTCCACACATAAATCCATGAGGAATACAGTGGAAGTGAATAGAATCGCTATGAGTACTTTGTTCGGTACCTCTAGGAAAATTTAATGTTTGAAAGGGTATTGGTTCGCGCTGATAAAGTATTCTCAATATGGATAAAACTTTTGGTGCTACAGCAATGTGTTTTACATCATCGTTAAATTTCCAAGCATCTTGAATCCTACCCGGGTCTAAGTAGTGGGGTTTTAAATCATTAATTAATCGCTCCGCTACTACATCAAAATTATCGATTTCCGGATCGATAATTAGGTAGCCATTATCGGAAAATTGTTTGATTTGCTGTTTAGTTTGTTCATCTAGATTTGATTGCGCTAGTAATTCTTCAAAAAAAGGAGAATCGAGCCAAGGGCAGTTTAACAGGGCTTGGGTTTTGGTGATTTCTGGTAATGTAACTTGCAGCATTTACTTCTCACAAAAGAATTGATTACCCTAACTAGGAATTGCCAAAAATAGGAAGTTGTGTTTTCTAGCCATCTATATTACATTAACTAAAACATTTTTAAAATTTCCATTTCGGAAAAATTACTGCAAATCAAACGGACTATTTGTAGGCTGGGCAAGCACTGTAGCATTTCACTTGTCCAGCCGATATTTTTCGTGAAAAACCCGGGTTTTTCAGGTCTGGTTGAGCATGGTGCAAAATGTGAGTAAAAGAATTCTGCCTTTTCTGGCTAAAAAAAAGACAGAATCCTTTTTTACCAAGGGGTTGGTAATATCCTATGATGAGAGTAGTTCAAAAGCGATCGCACGCGCACGGGAAACTAAAAAGAGGCGATCGTCGGGAAGCTAGAACTTTCTAATTTCCCAATTCTGAGTCTTCATCCTTCTTTTATTCATCTATTTGCCAAACATCTTTATTAAGATTTTCATCGACAATTTTCTTCGGTCGCATCACTAAAAGGAGTTTTCCGAGAATAGGTGGTTGGGGAGATTCTTCAAACCATTGAATTTGTACCTGTCCGTCTTCGTCGATCGCAAAATAGCTATTAGCGTCCCATTCTCGATTCGCCCGATCGATCACTAGTAAAACTTCTTCTTTGTAATTGTTTTGTTGGTTGGGCAATCGATCGCTATCACAGAGAATGGCGATCGGATCTTCCCCATTGACGATAACTTGCCAACCGGGAACGGGAACCCATGCCCCCTCTCCGGCAAATTTCACCATTCGGAACGCCCCGATTTCCTCCACTAAAGGAACCCCTTTCACATCTGCAACGCTCAAGGGGAGTTTGCCAACTAACGGCAAAACGCGGGGTAATTCATCCTCCACTTCCAATCGATAAACAGGCAAGCGGGGTGCGGGACGGCGGGGCGTCACGCTAAAATCAGTTAGCAACTTTTCAATTTGTTGCCTAGCCGTATCGCTTTGGGCATATTTTAAACCCTGAGCAATTAAGCGCGATCGCTCAGGCAAATCCGACTGTTCCCTAGCATATTTCCAATATTGATAAGCTAAAGCATCCCCCGGACGATCGGTAAACCCAACCGGCAAACTCCGCAAACGGGAAACATCTTTCATTGCTTTAGCTAAATCTTTCGCCCCTAGCGAATCCAGCTTGGATTCTACGGCAAAGGTAGCCGCCGCCGCCCTCTCTGGTTGGGTGAGGATGCGAAACTCGTACAAACTATCGCTACCAGTACGTTGGAAATGCGATCGCACCTCATCCGATACCCCAGCATTTTCCAAACTAGTATAAACTTGCGAAGCCACGATCACCTGATTTTGGTGAATTGGCTCAAACCCCGTCTCCTGAAAAATTACCTGTGGGTTATAACCTGCCTTTTGCAACGTTTGGCAAGCTTTTCCCCAATCCACCCAAGTCCCTTCTTTCCGCCGGAGACTCAGTAATAAGTTTTCCATCTCACCTGTAGAATTGGTCGGTTGAGGGCTAGAGTTAGCAGCATCTGATGTCATAAAAGTCAATCGATTTTAGATTTGAGATTTTGCCCACGGCTCGAATAGTATGGCCTGAAGACCGTGTTTGGTTGTGCTCATCACAGCAAACAGAAAAATTACGCGGTTAATTGCTAAAATAGCAGCTTTGGATTTAACAAAAGCGATCGACCAAAATCAAAACAATCCTTTCTAAAGGTAACGCGATCGGTAGATCGAAAGACAATAATTGTTACGATTCAGGCAGGAGCGTTGCCAACCCTCGTTGGCTGAAAGGAGTTGATTCATAATAATATGGATAATGGCATTCCAGAACTTGAGAGCATCCGGCGTCAACTTATGAGCCTAGAACGACGGAAAAAGCCCAAGATGCTGGTAGTAGACGATGAACCAGATAACTTGGATCTGCTCTACCGCACTTTTCGGCGAGATTTTAACGTACTTAAGGCAGAAAGCGGGATTCATGCCTTAGAAGTTTTGTCATTAGAAGGGGAAGTTGCTGTCATTATTTCCGATCAGCGAATGCCGGAAATGAAGGGTACAGAGTTCCTCAGTAAAACCGTGCCTCAATTTCCCGACACGGTGCGAATTATCTTGACAGGCTTTACTGATATAGAAGATTTGGTGGATGCGATTAATTCCGGTCAAGTTTACAAGTACATCACCAAGCCTTGGGACCCTAACGAACTGAAAGCAGTAGTACAAAGGGCAACCGAGACTTATGAATTACTCAAACAGCGTACAGAAGAACTGCGCCGCGCCCAAGCTCAAACCGCTTTACTGTCTACGGTAGTACAAGTTGCTCAAGAAGCTTCTTCTGTCAAAGCGTGTCTGGAACCGATCGCGATCGCGTTTGGCGAAAACTTCGACGCAGATGGTTGTATCTTTCAGCTAGTGCAGAACGATAGTTTAGATTCTGCCCAAGGTATTTACAGCGCTAATGGCCCGCTAGATAATTGGCTGGCCCAAGACCCCCTGACTCAAGATGCGATCGCCAAAAAGCAAATGCAGGTATCGGTAAACGTACCGGCAGACGCTAACTTAGCAGGCGTAGCCCATTACCCCGCTTCTGGTGTAGAAGCTCATTTAATCGTTCCCATTACATACCGAGACAAAGTACTGGGAGTTTTGTCCCTCCAATGGAAACGCCCTTGCCAACTGCGAGAAGACGAAATTAAACTGATTCATCTCACCGCGCAGCAAGTAGCCCTCGCCCTCTTAAGCACTAATGCCGCTGCTTAATCACCCAAGAGTTTTTGAGCAAAAAACCGATTTTAGATTTTTAACTCACAGCCATTTAAAATCTAAAATCTAAAATCTAAAATCTAAAATCGAATGTCCCAAGATAGTCGTGCTAGCGAAATTCAAGCCATTTTTAACCGAATTGCCCCGGTTTACGACTCCCTTAACGACTGGTTGAGTCTAGCCCAGCATCGCATCTGGAAACAAATGACGATCGACTGGAGTAATGCCAGTCCCGGAAATACTTGTTTAGATTTGTGTTGTGGAAGCGGAGATTTAGCGATCGGGCTAGCGCGTCAGGTAGGAAGCACTGGCAAAGTCTTCGGAGTCGATTTTTCCTGCGCCCAATTAGCAAAAGCCGCCGAACGACTGGCAAACTATTATCCCCCACTCTCCATTACCTGGATCGAAGCAGACGTTTTAGATCTGCCCTTTGAGGACAACTATTTCGACTGCGCCACAATGGGTTACGGTTTGCGAAACGTCACCGACATCCCCCTATGTCTCAAAGAATTACATCGCGTCCTCAAACCCGGTGCCAAAGCTGCCATCCTTGACTTTCACCGCCCCAACAATCCGATGCTACGCAACTTTCAGCAGTGGTATCTAGGTAACTTAGTAGTTCCCACTGCTCACCTGTTCGGCTTAACGGAGGAGTATGCTTACATTAGCCCCAGTTTAGACAAATTTCCCATCGGGACACAACAGATTCAGTTAGCTCGTCAAGCTGGCTTTGCTTCTGCTACTCACTATCAGATTGCAGGGGGCATGATGGGTGTTTTACTAATCACAAAATAAAATAAAAGATGTAAGCTCAAAAAAGCCCAAACACTAAACTACAGACTGCGGACTTATCATTGTCCCTTGTTCCTCTTTGTTATAGTACGGGCTGCCTTTAATTAGATTGTCATTTATTACTTTTTTTCACCGCAGAGCCAAAAAAGAGTTACCCAGATAATTTCTGTGACACGCTTTTTTTAAATGTAGTGATTAATAGTAATCCTTAAATAATAAAGAAGATTAATCTAAATCGCAAGGGCTGTTGTCTGAAGAAACTGGTGATATAAAATTTGGTTTTTTTGAGCTTAATTAATTTAGCGATCCTACTGCTGCGTTGATTACACCTAACATCTGGCTTTACATTAGTCCTCCCGTATTAGGAGCAGTAATTGGCTATTTTACTAACGACATAGCCATCAAAATGCTCTTTCGTCCTTATCGCGCGATTTACCTTGGTAAGCGGCGACTACCTTTTACACCCGGTTTGATTCCAGCGAATCAAGAGCGCCTAGCAAAGCGAATCTCCGATACAATTATGGGGTCGCTGCTTACACCAGAAGAATTAGAAAATTTGGCTCGGAAATTGCTCCACACCGAGCGCGTCCAATCGGCGATTCTCTGGTTGTTGCGTTTAGCGATCGAACAAATTCAAATAGATAAAGAACAAAAAAGCGCCAAAATACTGGCAGGTATTTTGAAAGACTTACTGGGAGAATCTTTACCTCGCTTGCTAAAGGTTTTAGCTCGTCGAGAAGATTTTCTAGAAGTGCAAATAAACCATATTTTTGACCAAGTTTTATTAGAATTTCAACTTACCGAACAACAAGCGAGTCAGCTAGCGGATTGGTTACTGCAAGTAGTGCTACCACCAGATGCTTTGCGAGTAGCTTTGATTGATTTTTTGACCGATCGCAATATTCAAGTAATCGATGATGGATTTCGCGAAAAAACCAGCGGTACTTATTGGGTAGTTGCCAACTTGTTCGGTTTGAAAAATACCCTCACTCGTCTGCGTACTTATTGCCTAGATGAAAAAGAAGATACTAATGCTCGTTTGCAAGAATTGCTTTCTTCCTTAGCCGTCAGAGAAAGATTGAAGCAATGGCTGGAAACTTTATCTTTACAAAATTTACCTGTTTCAACAGTGAGACAATTGCGTAAAACCATGCGCGATAGTATCCGTAGCTATGTCCAAAGTAGCGGTTCTGAAATGCTTCAAGGATTAACAGGTTCAATAAATTGGGAAGCAACTGCTTCTTTAATTCTCAATCGCTTGCGAAATTCCACTGTGGTTACTTCTTCTTTAGAAGTAGTTAGTAAGGAATTAGCTTTAGTCTTAGAAAAATATTTGGAACGAGATTTGCAAAAAATTGTCGAACAAGCAATCCCAATTATGAATATTGACCAAGTAATTATGGAAAGGGTAAAAGCAACTTCTCCCAAGGATTTAGAGTTAGCAATTCAAGGAATAGTGAGAAGCGAGTTACAAGCAATCGTTAATTTAGGTGGCATTTTAGGTTTTATAGTAGGATTAATGCAGGTGGTGATATTGATATTACAACAGTGAATGATGAAGTCGGTTTGTAGTGAGGACTTCAGTCCTCTCATATTCATAAACTAAGGACTAAAGTCCTTACTACAAACCTATATTTACTACTTTTTTAATGCAATAAATGCTGTATGAGCTTTCGGTAATTGGTAATCACCGTAAATATTAATTGTTTGTACTTGAAAACCGACTTGTTCCAGTTGTTCTGCAATATCTGTCGATTTATATAAGCGTAAACGATGAATTTCTTCATCTCGCCTATAGTATTCTCCTAATTTACGAAAGCTGATAATCCGACGAGTTAAAATTTGTTGTTCTCGATCCTCTTCTTTTTCTACTAGTACTATCCAATCTTCTTTTTCTGTAAACCCCTGATGGGTAATCCCAGGTGTTAATTGTTCCGGTTCTGCAATATCAAAAATAAACAACCCTCTAGGTTTTAAGGCGTTATAAATCCGATGAAATAGTTGCCGAATAGCTTGGTTATTATTGCCTGTATCAAACAAATAATTGAGACATTCACCAATAGAAGTAACGGCATTACAGGTAGGTATCTCTGTTTGGAATAATGACCCCACCAAAAATTCGGCTTCTGGTACTCTTTGGCGGGCAATATTTATCATTGCATGAGAAATATCGATACCAAACACCTGATAATTAGCCAAAATAAGCTCTTTTGCCCACAATCCGCTACCACAACCTAAATCGACTACTAAACCAGATTGGATTTGATAGTCGTGTAAAATTTTTAATATTCCAGGCGCAGATTTGAGGGCGTAATCACGAAAGCCAACATCATGAATAAAGGCGAGGTCTTCTTTGTAGAATCCTTCCATATTTATTAAATATCCTCATCTTCGTTATACAATTCCTGCAACTTTTGTTGCTGAGTTTTGCGAGAGGTACGACGATATTTTTTAGCTGCTAACCTGGGTTCGTATTTACTTTTACCTTTTCCCTTAGTTTTTAATTTTAATGCTGCATCTGGATCGGATTGTTGATTGAATTGCTCTTGATATACGATCGCTTCTTCTAGTAAATCTAGATAATATTCGTACCGCTCCCAATCTCCCCGCACTGCACAATTTGGTTCATCGCGATGCAGGCAATCTCTAAACTGACAGCTAGCTACTTCTAAATGTTGTTGTGCTTCGGGGAAATAGCGATCTAATTCTGCGGGAAAAATGTCTAAGTCTGGTTGATTAAATCCTGGAGTATCTGCTAAAAAACCACCACTGGGTAATTGAAATAATTCTACGTGCCTGGTGGTATGTCGCCCCCGGTTAAGTTTTCCGGAAACTTCTCCTACCCGGACATCTACATCAGGAATTAAATAGTTAATAATACTTGATTTACCAACCCCTGAAGGGCCAGCTAAAACGGTTATTCTATTATTTAATTGTTTTTTTAGCTCTGCTAAACCAATGCTATGCAAAACGCTGATAAATATTGGTTGGTATCCCCAACTGCTAAAGCGATCGCGCCACTGACCGAGTTCTTCATCGCTGACTAAATCGCTTTTATTCAGGCATAAACACACCTCTAACTCGGTAGATTCAGCTTTCACTAAAAAGCGAGTCATTTGGTAAGGGTCGAGGGGAGGATCGGCAATGGCAAACACTAGTAAAATTTGATTGGCATTGGCAATGGGAGGACGGTCTAATTCGGTTTCGCGGGGTAAAACTTCTGCTATAGCACCTCTACCTCCTAACCAGTCCGGTTCTTCAACTATTACTCGGTCACCCACCATCACCTGTTGGCCGATTTTTTTTAGCCTGGTGCGTCGGGTACAAAGTAATTGATTAGTGGGAAGCGAGTCAGATTCTTTCTCGCTATCCATTCCTACTTGATAAAAATTCGCCTGTACAGCTAGCACGGTTCCCACCAGGGGGGAAACTGGTGGGAAAGCATCTGGTTCTGCATTAGCTGAACTCATGCCGAGTCTACAGGTCGCCTTACTAAAATGGCAAAAAAGCCATTGCGGTCTTCTACTTTTTCTATTTTGTAACCTTCCATGACTAGACTGTCGGGAACCTGTTCGATCGGTTCCCCCGGATCTAACCAAACTTCCAATAAAGAACCTGGAGACATTTGCTCCAGGCGGAGTTTAGTGCGTACAAAGTTAATCGGACAGGGTGTACCGCGCAGATCCAGATGCGCGTCTGGAGTTAATAAAGCAGGGTTACTCATTTGTTAAAGAGATTTCCCAAAAACCCTTCAATGCCGCCTTTGCCAATGCGATCGCCCCTAATTTTAGCTAATTTTTCTAGGAGTTCGCGTTCCTCTGTGGTGATGCGATTGGGAATTTCAATTCCGATCGTAATTAAATGATCGCCTCGGCTCACCGGATTTCCCAATTTCGGTACGCCCCGATTTTCTAACCTGAGCACTGTATTCGGCTGCGTACCTGGAGGAATCAGCAATTCTTGTGGCCCATCCACCGTATTCACTTCTAAGCGACAACCTAAAATCGCTTGTAGGTAGCTGATTTGGATTTGGGACAGAATATTGATCCCATCCCGCTGAAACTCCGCATCTTCATTAACGAATAAATAAACGTAAAGGTCTCCAGGCGGGCCACCCCGTTGTCCGGTATCTCCTTCACTAGCCACTCGCAAACGAGTGCCATCATCAACACCAGCCGGAATGGAAATTTTCAGCTTCTTGGTGACTTGTTTTTGACCTTTGCCATCACAAGATTCGCATTTATCTTCGATTACCTGACCCGTACCGTTACAGCTGGGACAGACCGACACTTGGGTGAAACTGCCGAAAGGAGTGCGAGTTACCCGACGCACTTGGCCCGAACCGCTACAGGTGGGGCAGGTGCGAGGTCTGGTGCCTGGTTTAGCACCGGAACCGCTACAAACTTCACAGGTTTCTAAGTGGCTGATCCGGATTTCCTTTTCGCCGCCAAAGACGGCTTCGCGGAATTCCAATTTCAAGTCAAGGCGCAGGTCATCGCCACGGGTGGGGCTTCCCGGCCTTCTACCCGGTCGCGTCCCCATCCCGCCAGCAAAACCGCTGAAGAAACTTTCAAAAATATCGGCAAAGCCACCGATATCGCCTAAATCTTGAAAGCCTGCTGCTCCGGCAGCGCCAGAGACTCCAGCCTCGCCAAACCGATCGTAGCGAGCCCGCATTTCTGGCTCTGAAAGGACTTCGTAAGCACGATTTATTTCTTTAAAGCGCTCTTCAGCCCCTGCTTCTTTGTTAACGTCAGGGTGATACTTCCGAGCTAGGCGGCGGTAAGCTCGCTTGATTTCTTCTTTATCGGCGGTGCGAGAAACGCCGAGAGTTTCATAGTAGTCGGCCATAGAGCGCTGGTGCAGACGAACCTAAGAGTATTACTGATATTGTGCAAAATTATTCAACGGCCTCGTAATCCGCACTGACCGTATTTTCATCTTCAAAATTAAAGTCGAATTCTTCCTCTTGTTCGGATCTGGTTTCGAGATCCTGGTTAGCCAATACGGTTGGTGCTTCGTAAGACCGATCGCCGTAGTCATCTTGCTGCTGGCTGGCATTACCGTATACTTCGGCCCCAAGCCTGAACAGCATTTGTTGGAAGCTTTCGATCTCTTGGCGCATCTCCTCTAGCGTGATGGAAGTATCTGCGATCGCGGCTCGCAGTTGTGCCGCTTTTTCGAGAGCCTGCGCTTTGAGATCCTCGCTGATAAACTGACTGTTTTCTTTGAGAGTCGTTTCATAGCTATAAAACAGACTATCCGCCTGATTTTTCACTTCTACGACTTGCTTGCGCTTGCGGTCTTCTTCGGCGTACACTTCTGCTTCTTGTCGCATCCGCTCCACTTCTCCGGGGGTCAAACCACCAGTATTAGTGATGCGGATACTTTGCTCTCGACCGGTGCCTTTATCTTGAGCGGAGACTTTCAAAATCCCGTTTACGTCGATCTCGAAAGACACTTCAATTTGAGGCACGCCGCGAGGTGCGGGTGGAATACCTGCCAGCAGGAATTTACCCAAGCTCTTGTTATCGCGAGCCATTGCTCGCTCACCTTGCAAGACGTGAATTTCTACTGAAGTCTGGCCGTCGGTAGCCGTCGAAAATACTTGAGACTTGCTGGTGGGGATCGTAGTATTTCTTTCAATTACTTTCGTGAACACTTCTCCCAAGGTTTCAATACCCAGAGATAGCGGTGTCACGTCTAGCAATAGCAGATCCTTAACTTCACCACCTAACACCCCAGCTTGAATGGCTGCACCTAAAGCCACTGCTTCATCCGGGTTAACCGATCGATCGGGGGTTTTTCCCCCAAAGAACTCCCGCAGAGCTTCTTGAACTGCTGGAATTCTGGTCGATCCTCCGACGAGGATAATGCGATCGATATCATCCGGTGTCATATCCGCATCTTTAAGAGCCTGCTTCATTGGCTCTACGGTATTGTCCACCAGATGGCTCACCAACTCTTCAAATTTGGCTCTGGTCAGGCTCATTTCCAGGTGCTTTGGCCCCGTTTCATCAGCCGTGATAAACGGCAAATTAATCGAGGTACTCACCATACTGGAGAGTTCTATCTTCGCTTTCTCGGCAGCTTCCCGCAGGCGCTGAAGGGCCATCTTATCGGTTGATAAGTCTATACCGTCCGTTTGTTGAAAGTTTTCGATCATCCAACGGACTAAGCAGTTATCAAAGTCATCGCCACCCAGGTGGTTATTCCCAGAGGTAGCTCTCACTTCAAACACGCCATCGCCTAACTGTAGGATAGATACATCAAAAGTACCGCCCCCTAAGTCGAACACCAGTACTCTCTGCTCTTCGTCCTGCTTGTCCAAGCCATAGGACAGAGCAGCTGCGGTTGGTTCGTTAATGATTCGCAGCACTTCCAGCCCAGCAATAGTACCTGCGTCTTTAGTTGCCTGTCTTTGTGCATCTGTGAAGTATGCAGGAACCGTAATTACGGCTTGGTCTACAGATTCCCCCAAGAAATTTTCAGCGTCCTGCTTCAGTTTTTGCAGGATCATCGCCGATATTTCCTGGGTAGTATAAGCTTTTCCCCGCACTTTCACATCGACGGTATCGTCTTTGCCTTTAGCGCAGTTATAGGGAACCTGAGACCTTTCTATTTCCGTGTCTTCCCAGCGACGGCCAATAAAGCGCTTGATGCTGTAAATCGTATTTTCAGCATTCATTACCGCTTGCCGCTTCGCCAGTTGACCGACCAGGCGTTCGTCTCCTTTGCCAAATCCAACTATACTGGGCGTCGTTCGCCCTCCTTCGGAGTTCGGTATGACGACTGGTTGACCACCTTCTAGAAAGGCGACGCAACTATTAGTAGTGCCCAGGTCGATGCCAATGACTTTTCCCATAGATCGCGGCAATTTATGTGGATGCTTTTGTTGATGGTTGTTCTGTTTTGGACTTTGGATTTTTAATTTAATTTAAGAATCTAAAATCATTTGCAACCGTCAACTTTCTTGTGACTGAGGCTGATTTTCCTCTGAGGTTACCACGGGGTCAGGAGCCGCAGCAACTTTTACCATTGCATGGCGTAAAACACGTTCTCCCAGATAGTACCCTGGCATTAACTCTTCGATGACAGTTCCTTCGGGATACTCGGTAGTTGGTTCCCGCATTACTGCATCGTGAAGATTCGGATCGAATTCCTTACCCTTAGGACGCATGGGAGAAACCCCAAGCCGTTTCAGGCTGCTTACCAATTGCTTGTAAACGCTCTGATAACTTTCCTGAATGCTCTTTTCCTGCTCGGTTTGAGTTTTAATCTGCATTCGCGCCCGCTCGAAGTTATCAACTACTGGTAGTAACTCGCTAATAGTGGCGCATTTTATTTGCTGCTCCAACTCTTCTTTTTCTTTTTGAGTGCGTTTGCGGAAGTTTTCAAAATCTGCCGCAATCCGCATATATTGGTTGGTGCGCTCTTCTAGCTGAGCTTTTAGGGTATTGACTTCTTGTTCGAGTGCAGCTATGGTAGCTTCCATTTCCTCCCACTCCGAGGCGTCGGCGATCGCTTCCTCCTCTAGGGTGAGATTTTGGTCAACAGGAACTTCTTCCGAGTTTAACTCACTTGTTGCCTGTAAGTCCATCTCAGATGCCGTAGCATTGTTGCTGGAAATGGTTTCTGGCGCATCTTGAGTAGTTTGATTCGTAGTGTTTTCTGTCTGCTTAGCTTCGTCTATCATCGTCCACTCATCCCAATTAAGAGACTGCTAGCGATCGCGATTCTATTCGTTTCAATTTTGCGCTAGCTCCCCCCTTAACTTTACTTTATCTTTTCTAGGCTCTAGGTAGCTTATCAAAATCTTTCTACTTCTTTTCGAGCAACGGCAACTCACTAAATATTGCTAGAACATTGCGTGTGGGGTTGTTGTAGCTTGTCAGTTCATCCCTGATTAACTAAATATTAAGTTTTTTCAAAGCACCCGCCCGGGCGATGATCGTCACCAAGGTTTTCCCGCTTCCCTCCCTTGTCTGTGTCGCTAAAGCGGCACTCCATCTTTGGGTAGCCCATATTTGCATAGCTTCTGAATCCTGATAGAATTATTAGTAGCAACTTAGTAGATATTATCGATGCCAAGAAAAAACGGTGTTTGGCTCAACTTTCAAGCCACCCCAGAAGAAAAAGAAAGACTTCGCTCTTACTGCCAGCAAACTCAACGCTCTCAAAGCGAAGTACTTAGGGAATTCATTCGTTCGCTTCCAGAACCGGAACTACAGCAAGATGTCACAAAAAAATAGGCAACCGCAGAGGAAAACGGAAAAGGCTTTCTAGCTGATGACTTCCCAGCTTATTTGTGTAAAGGCTATCATCTGGATACAGAGTAAAACCAACCTTTCTCTGATTGGGTAATCAAACCAAGTACCCGCTGGTAATTTCTGCCGCTGGCGCACGGCATCGGCATCCTTCCAGATTATCGAGACGATCGGACAAACTTGTCTGTTACCATCGGCCCATCAAAAATCAAGCGGGACAGTTTAGCAAAAGGTAAAGCGAGCAAGGCAACAGGAAAGAAAAAATCATTGGAAAATCAGTGCTTCTCTCTTTCTAACCTTCCACATTTTCCCTTTCACCTATCCCCAAAAAAACTTCACCCAGATGCCAGTGCTAGTAGCTTGGGTACAGTTGAAATATTAGCTTTTTTATTAATGGCTCCGGTTTCAACTCGAAGGTATCAGGCGAAGCCTTTCAAGGGGAAACTTAAAAAAGAAAAGTCTGCTCACCTCCATTCAGTGCCAGATATTTAACATCTGTGCAATTTCACCAAAAAATTTTGGGAATACTCTATAAGGAGAAGCTCCTGGATCAGTTATGACTAACTCCTCATCATCGCGGCGCAGCACCAGCCTAATTGCCCTTAATTTCTCTCCTTTCGGCAACAAGCTGATTCAGTCCGGCTATATTAACCCTGAAGATATGAAAAAAGCGATGATCGAAAGTCGCTCTTCGGGAAGGCCGCTGACAGAAGTACTCGAGTCTATTACAGGTAGACAACTTCCGCCAGATTTGTTGCGTCAATACAAAAAACAACAGCTATTTGAACTTAAAATCCTCTTTGGCGTTGAATGTTTGGATCCCGAAATTACCCAAATCCAAACCAATCAACTTGGGGAACTAATCGATAACTTAATTCCCATTGATATTTGTCGTCGCTATCGCTTAGTGCCGCTATCCAAAAACGACACTCAGCCGCCTAACGTGTTAGTGGCGATGGTAAATCCCGATGATTTAGAAGCACTTGACGATCTCAATCGGATCTTACGGCCTCAAGGAATATCTTTAAACCGAATGGTGATTACTCGTGAAGACTACGAGCAGTTAATCACCCAGTATTTAGATGAAGAGGTGAAAAAGCAGGCCAAACGAGCGGAAGAAGAACGAAGAGCGACTTTAGATGTCGATTCGGAGGAATTCGAGTCGGTAGATATGGACGATGCTCCTCTCGACGAGGACATGGACTTGGACAAAGCTTTGGGAGAAGCCGAGTCTGCTCCAGTAGTGAAAACTGTAAACAAAATCTTAGCTAAAGCGCTAGCTGATGGAGTATCTGACATCCACGTCGAACCGCAAGAAGAGTTTCTGCGGATTCGGATGCGGAAAGATGGGGTGCTGCAAGAGCCTTTTCCACCCTTACCTAAGAAGGTGATTCCGGCGATTACCTCTCGCTTCAAAATTATCTCCAATATGGACGTAGCCGAACGGCGTCAGGCTCAAGACGGTCGGATTCGTCGGGTTTTTCAGGGACGCACGGTGGATTTCCGCGTGAACTGTCTGCCATCTCGCTACGGTGAAAAAATCGTATTGCGGATTTTGGATAACTCTTCTACCCAGTTGGGTTTAGATAAGTTAATTACCGATCCCAATGCGCTGGGGATGGTGAGAGAAATGGCCAGCCGACCCTTCGGGCTGATTTTGGTGACGGGGCCAACGGGTTCTGGTAAATCAACTACCCTGTACTCGATTTTGGCAGAACGCAACGATCCCGGCGTTAATATCAGTACTGCGGAAGACCCGATCGAATACGCTTTGGGCGGGATCACTCAATGTCAGGTGATTCGGGAAAAAGGTTTGGACTTTTCCAACCTACTACGGGCATTCTTGCGGCAAGACCCGGACGTGATTCTGGTGGGTGAGACGCGAGATAAGGAAACGGCAAAAACCGCGATCGAAGCTGCCTTGACGGGACACTTGGTATTAACTACTCTACACACCAACGACGCCGCAGGTGCGATCGCTCGATTAGATGAAATGGGTGTAGAACCTTTTATGGTGTCCGGTGCGTTAATCGGCGTGTGCGCTCAACGTTTGATGCGGCGCGTTTGCAGCGAATGTCGCATTACTTATACTCCGACTCCAGAAGAACTGGCTAAATTTGGTTTATCGGCGTCCCGCGAACTGGAAGTAACTTTCTATAAAGCAAATACTCTCACCCCAGACCAGCGAAAAGCCGCTGCCGAAGCAAATACAATCTGCCAAAAATGTAATGGTGTGGGATATAAAGGTCGTTGTGGGGTATACGAAGTGCTGCGGGTAACCGAACGCCTGCAAACCTTAATTAACCAAGGCGCTCCCACCGAGCGGATTAAAGAAGCGGCGGTGGAAGAGGGAATGGTCACTTTGTTGGCTTACAGCTTAAACCTGGTACGCGAGGGTGCTACTACCTTTGAAGAAGTAGAGCGGGTTACCTTCACGGATACTGGTCTAGAGGCAGAATTGAGAGCCAAACGCAAGAGTTCTCTCACTTGTCGAGTTTGCAGTGCGGAAGCTCAACCGGAATGGTTGGAGTGTCCGTATTGCCTGACACCTCGCTTTATTGATTAGCGAAGCGATCGATCGTCGGTTATTCGTAAATAGCTCAAAATCCGTTACCTATAACTGACAATCGCGAAAAAATAACTCACAACTAATACCGAAACCAATATCTTCAAGGAGATACCCTATGCCCCAGATGGATTTAATGATTGAAGATGTGATGGAGTCCCTGATCGAGCAAGGTGGCTCAGATATGCACATTCAAGCTGGAGCGCCCATTTTCTTTCGGATCAGTGGGAAATTAACTCCTCAAACCCAATTTGGCGAAGTTATGAATGCGGAAGATTGTCAAAAACTGATCTTCAGTATGTTAAACAACGCCCAACGGAAAGACTTGGAACAGAACTGGGAGTTGGACTGCGCTTACGGGGTGAAGGGATTAGCTCGTTTCCGGGTGAACGTTTATCGGGAACGCGGCTGCTGGGCGGCTTGCTTGCGAGCTTTGTCTTCTAAAATTCCCGATGCGGAAAAACTGGGAACGCCGATGGTGCTGCGAGAACTCACCGAACGTCCTCGGGGAATGTTGTTAGTAACCGGTCAAACTGGTTCTGGGAAAACTACCACGATGGCGGCTTTGATCGATTTGATCAACCGGACGCGAGGGGAACATATCTTAACGGTAGAAGATCCGATCGAATATGTCTTCCCGAATATTAAGAGTTTGATTCACCAACGGCAAAAGGGTGAAGATACCAAGAGTTTTGCCAACGCACTCAAAGGAGCGCTGCGTCAAGACCCTGACATTATTCTAGTGGGGGAAATGCGGGACTTGGAAACGATCGGTCTGGCAATCTCCGCCGCAGAAACAGGTCACATGGTATTCGGAACCCTGCACACCAACTCCGCATCTGCTACCATCGACCGGATGCTAGACGTTTTCCCTCCTATTCAACAACCTCAAATTCGCGCTCAGTTGTCTAACTCTTTAGTGGCAGTTTGCTCTCAAAACCTCGTACCGAAAATCGGTGGCGGTCGGGTATGCGTCCAAGAAATCATGGTGGTCACCTCAGCTATTGCCAACTTGATTCGGGAAGGAAAAACTTCCATGATTTATTCTGCTATTCAAACAGGCGGTAAATTAGGAATGCAAACAATGGAAATGGCCTTAGCTGCTGCCTATAAAGAAGGCAAGATTACCTACGACTCAGCAATGGCCAAGACTTCTAAACCTGATGAATTGCAACGTTTGATTGGCCCCGCTCCTGTCGGCGCTGGTCAAAGAGCAGCCGCTCACTAGTGGAAGAAGGCTTTTAGGCAGGAGGTTCCCAGGAAAAAAGCTTTTACTAGTTAGCTTAGTCGGCTTTTTACCCTTGCGAGTTTATTTCTGGCACTTTCCACTAAGTAAAAAAAGGCAGTTTTAACTAAACTGCCTTGCTTTTTTACTTTCTAGTAAGTAAAAGTGGTTGACTCCTTGCCCATTTTAAGAATGGTTAATTAACCAAGAGTATTTGTACTTTGAGTACCATTTCACTCGATCGACATTACTAAATTTTCGCTCTGGTCTCTGCCAAAATAGTAATAGTAACAGTGCTTGAGTGAATTTGTATAGGGCGGTGGAGCTTGACGAAAATAAACTATCAACTGAAACCCATTAAAAAACAGGAAAATTACTGAATCCCAGTGCAACTTTATACAAGAA
This sequence comes from Leptolyngbyaceae cyanobacterium, assembly GCA_036703985.1. Lineage (GTDB taxonomy): Bacteria > Cyanobacteriota > Cyanobacteriia > Cyanobacteriales > Aerosakkonemataceae > DATNQN01. The sequence goes on along the minus strand of DATNQN010000072.1, from coordinate 19,693 downwards.
AACAACCTTAACTTTTTGGTATGAACTATGCCTAATTACGTTGCGACAGTTCAGGATGCTTTTGGAAACTCTAAAACCGAGAAGATTGATGCTAACTCCATAGCAGAAGCTAGGGAGAGACTTAGTAAAAGAGGCTTGGCAGTTAAAGACTTGAAAAAAGCAGGCTTTGAGTTACCTGATTTTGCAAGTATTTTTGGTACTATAACTGTCAAGGAAATGTCCATGTTTTCTCGCCAATTTGCCGCCATGTTTAATGCCGGCGTACCAATGGTGAGATGCCTTTCCGTATTAACCGATCAATGTACCAATGCCAAGCTGAAAAAAGCTTTGACAAAAATTAGTGCGGATGTAAATGAGGGTGTCAGTTTAGCTGAAGCCATGCGTAAACATCCCAATTGTTTTGATAACCTTTATGTAAGTATGGTGGATTCGGGAGAAATCGGTGGTGTTCTTGATGAAGTGCTAAACCGATTGGCAAAATTACTTGAAGATGCCAGCCGCCTGCAAAACCAAATTAAGTCAGCTTCTGCTTATCCGAAAATGGTTGGTGGCTTGGCAGTAGTCATTTTTATTGCTATGACAACTTTCCTGTTGCCAATTTTTGCCAAAATCTTTGAAGATCTGAATATGGAATTGCCTGGTCTGACTTTGTTCATGCTGGGTATCAGTAAATTTTTGCGTGGCCCGTTCTTACCTCCACCAGAAAGAAATTTCAACATCTTTTTTGGTTTCTTAGCCATAATAGGTTTTATATTCGCCTACAAGCAGTACTATAAAACTCCGGCTGGGCAACACCAAATCGACCGAATGATGTTGAATTTGCCAATTGTGGGAGAGTTAATCAGAACAACGGCTGTGGCTCGTTTTTGTCGGATATTTGGGATGTTAACTCGCTCTGGCGTACCAATGCTAACATCAATGGAAATCGTGAGAGATACATCAGGAAACGTGATTATTGCCGATGCGATCGAAGGAGCTAGATCGGAAGTAGAACAAGGTGGAATGATCAGTATTGCTTTACAAAAACCTAATGTGTTTCCAACGCTGGCAATTCAAATGATGAGTATTGGTGAAGAGACAGGGGAATTAGATAAAATGCTGATTAAACTGGCGGAGTTTTATGAAGATGAAGTAGAACAAGCGGTGAAAGGTCTGACCAGTATGCTAGAACCTTTAATGATGGTTGGTATTGCTGGTATGGTGGGTATGATTTTGCTTTCTATGTATCTACCAATGTTCAAAGTGATGGATGGTATTGGCTAAAGAGCAAGGAAATCTAAAATCACAATCTTCTTGTTAAGAAAGAATTAGTGTAAACAATAGAAAAACTTTCATAATGCTGGTTAATTACCTCGGCATTATGAAAGTTTTTCTATTAATATTGGCTGAATTGGTTTAATATTTTGGTTATGCTTTATTGAACTAATTTAAATTACTACTTAGATTAAGCAGGGTTGCTCAAAAGGATAAAATTAGTGATTATTTTCCCAATTATGGAACCTGATGCACGCTACAGCCTAAAAAACCCACCAAGATTAATAACTAGCCACTGGCATTAGGAGTGGGCTGAGAAAATTTTTGTCTAGCCAGAGATGGCTGACTACAATACAAGTAATGGGGTAAATTATTTGGAATTGCAATCAGGAAAATGTCTGTTAAAGCATCTCATTACGAAGCATTACTAGCAGAGTACAGCAACCAGATGGGAGCGATCGATCTTTTGAAGCAGCATCGACCCTATCTGGAGTTGCTCCCCAGTCTGCGAAGACCAGATCAAAGCGTTATTACTATCCCTTTGCCAATTATACGGGTGAGTCAGAGCGTATCATCGGCTAAGCATAGCGGTGTGGTGACAGCTACTAAAGAAGCTACTTGCTTGCCCTGTGATGTCGCTATTTTAATGTGTGACCCCGAGTGGAAAATCAAAACAGGAGTTGAAATCCTGGTATTTATCCATCGACCTCAGGAAGATTTTTCTGATTTGTTAAGTCGCTGGCGACAGACACAAGTTTGGCTGGATAGAGGCTACGAGTGGGTCATGCCTGCTCGTTACAAGCACGTTTTGAGTGAAGAAGCTGAAAATATCCATCCCCTGTTCGTGGTTTTTCCAGAAACGCCCGAACGGGTCAAGCGGGGACTGGCAGGAGCTTACTTACCTTTTGTAGAGCAGAATTTAGCTCCCGTGATAGAAGAGGAAGAAATTCCACCTGCTTTGTCCCCAGAAAGTCCATCGGCGTAGGAAAAGGGGGCAGAAGGAAAGGATGAAATAAAAATTTTTCTCCCATTTTCCCATCCCCCCATCCTCATTTTTGTTATTGGACGAATTGGGGCATGATTTGTGCGGCTGTAAACAAACCGTGAATGCCTTGGCGGTATAAATTTACGCCAGCTTTGAGATAACCAAAAGCCGGGCTGCAAACGTTAGCAGCCATGCTGGTTTCGTCTCCTAGTGTAAAGGTATGGGTAGATATTTTGCCTTCAAAGGTGCGTCCTGTAACCTGTACGTTGGTGCTGAGGGGTTTTTTGGGATTGCGGGTATCGACTACGCCGCCGACGGAAACACTAGAGCGAGGACAAATTCCTGCTAGTTCTAACATTACATCGTCGGCGTGTTCCATATTTTCTAGGGTTAGTATTCCATTGGTGCGTGATAGCAGTTGTTCTACTTCTGCATCTGTCATATTCCTGGCTTGCTCCACGCTGTAGCCTGGTAAATGAGCGATATCTTCACGGATTGTAGCTCGATAAGCTTCCCAGTTGGCAATTCCCACGCCAAAAGTAATTTTAACGCTGTGTATCTCTGCATAGCTTTGTGCGGCGAGGGCGGCGGCTGCGGTTAACAGTCCGGGCGTTGCACCACAGCCAGTCATATAAGTAATTCCTGCCGCAGCTATTCGATCTTTTAATCCCAACAGTTGCTCGACAGCACTGGTACGCTTGATGGCATCTACGAGAACGCCTCGCCAGCCGGATTCGATAAACTGTTCTACTACAGAAGCGATGAAAGTATTCGGTAGGTTGGGTAGGGCTAAGAAATAACCATCTACAGAGGCTTTTTCGCTTAAATCTTGGATGCTACGATCGCTGAGAGTGCCGAGCGGTTCTAAATAGCCTAAAGAACCTTGAGACTGATAAGTTTTAATGCAAGAGTCTGGATTTAACCCTTCAGGGGCATAGGCATAACCTTTTTGATCTGCGGCTGCTACCCAAAGCATTTCCCGTTTAGGGGCTAAAACTCTGGCGGCAGCTTGTCCCAGTCCGCCAAAACCTAGCACTCCCACGCGAATAGGATTGATGACTTGCTCGTGACTCATGTCGCTTGTTCCTTTAATCAGACAATCTCTCATTATCCTGGGTTATTTCCGCCATAGAACAGTTGACTGGTCAGCAATTACTGTAATTCGATAGAGAAATTTACTTGTAAGAGAAATTTACTTGTAAAAAGTTGGTTTGTATGCCATTGGGTATCTTGACTGCCAGGGCAAGTTAAGCGAAACTGACAAATAATTGAGGAATTAATCACCTACTTAATAAGCTTTGTTAAGTTTTAATTCGTTTTGGCCTGTTTGGGTAAAGTGAATTAAAGAGAAAGACAAGCTAGTTAGCATCTCGATGGAGAAGCTTTTATAAAGCAACCATTGGCTTCCTCAATCGGCCTGCTATCAGCAAAATAGCTGAATTCAAGGAGTCTGTAGGGTTTAGCCAAGAGCATGGAGACACTAGAGTTTGTCATTTATCCCGATGGTCGGGTAAAAGAAAAAGTTACTGGCATTGTTGGCAGTTCCTGTGCGGAAGTGACTGCTGCCATTGAAGCTCAACTCGGGCAAGTTCTAAGCCAAGAGCAAACTTCTGAATTTTTCGCGGCGGCGCAGCAACAAACTAATACAGCAGAAGCCCAAGCGACATTCAGTGATTGGTAAATTTTTTTTCAGTCTAGTTCAATTAGTTGACCAGAGCATATGTCACACTTTAGCCAAATTAAAACTCAAATCCGTAATCTTGCTTCCCTGCAAGCTGCCTTGACAGATTTGGGAATTGACTGGAAAGAAGGCCCTTGCCCGGTACGCGGTTATCGGGGCCAAAATGCAACGGCTGATATTGCGATCGAACAAGAAAACGGTCATGATATCGGTTTCAGCTGGAACGGCCAAGAATATGAGTTGGTTGCCGATTTACAGTTTTGGCAACAAGCTTGGTCAGTAGATAGATTTATCAGTAAAGTTACCCAGCGATATGCTTTCCAGACGGTATTAAACGAAACCACTAAACAGGGTTTCCAAGTTGCCGAACAACAACAAAATGAAGATGGTTCGATCCGACTAGTGGTACAACGCTGGAGGGGCTAATGGCTGATTTTTCTGACCCACCAATAGATGAGCAGCGTTCGGGTTTAGAACCAGAACTAGGTGGTGTCTGGAGAGATGAGCCAGAACGTTCCGGTTTGGAACCAGAACTGGGGGGAGCGTTCCGGCAAAAGGGAGTTTATGTAGATGAGATTACTTGCATCGGCTGCAAGCATTGCGCTCATGTTGCCCGGAATACTTTCTACATAGAACCCGATTATGGCCGCTCCCGCGTAGTTCGCCAAGATGGTGACTCGGAAGAGGTGATTCAAGAGGCTATAGATACCTGTCCGGTGGATTGTATCCATTGGGTAGATTACACGGAGCTAAAATCACTGGAAGCCGACCGGGAATATCAGGTGATTCCACCAGTAGTGGGGTTTCCTGTAGACCGCGCCCAAGTTACTATCAAACACCGTCAGCTAAAGCAGCAAAAAGCAAACCGCAGGAAAAGTGTTTAATGGTTGCGGTTAATACTAAATTAATACTAAAAAGGGGCTAATCGTTACAGCCCCTTTTTCGATCGCCAGGTGACCGTGGGCGTTTTTAAGCGTAATAGGTAAGATAGCGTTGAAACGCTGATTTATTTGAGAGGTTAGCTTAATTTTGACACTTTCCTTTGAAATGAGGATTTCTATCGCAGAGGATGTTTTGTTTCGGGAATTAGATGGGGAATCGGTAATTCTCAATCTGAAGAGCGAACGTTATTTCGGTTTAGATGAGGTTGGCACTCGAATGTGGGAGGTTCTTTCTAGTTGCGAATCGATCGAGGATGCCTACGAAGTTTTGCTGAGCGAATATGATGTAGTTCCGGAACAGTTACGTAATGATTTGTATAAATTAATCGAAAACCTTGTAGAACACGGATTGGTGAATGTTGATAGTCAGTAGTTGGGGCAAGTTAAAGAAGCTCTCTAGAGCAGAGTTGCAACTGCTGACACGGGCGTTATTTTTATTACCGCTAACAGCTTTGTGGATAAAATTTTGGGGGTTTAAAAGTTTATACTCGACAATGGGGAGAGCGAGTTGTAAGTATAATTCGCAACTAATTCCGGTGGACGCATCTGGTGTTTGTAGGAGCCAAGCAGATATAACTGTACGAATGGTAAGTATAGCCAGCAGATATGGCTTTTACCGACCGAATTGCTTGCAAAGGTCGTTGGTTTTGTGGTGGTTACTGCGTACTCAAGGTATGGAGAGCGATTTGCGAATTGGTGTACGCAAGCGAGCGGGACGGTTTGAGGCTCATGCTTGGGTGGAATACGCAGGTAAGGTTTTAAACGATCGCAATGATATCGATCGACATTTTGCGGCTTTTAGCAGCGCGATCGAGCCTTTCGGGGTAAAAGCGTTATGAGCGGCATTGTGGGTATGATTAACCTAGATGGGGAGCCAGTCGATCGCGATTTATTACAAGAAATGACTGAGTTTATGGCCTATCGAGGGCCAGATGCTCGGCAGATTTGGGTCGCGGGTAATGTAGGTTTCGGTCATGCGCTACTAGCAACGACTGACGAATCTAGGTTAGAGCGGCAACCTTTTAGCTTGGACGATCGAGTTTGGATTGCGGCGGATGTACGGATCGATAGTCGAAGGGAATTAATCGAAAAGTTACAAGCTAAAGGGTGTAGGAGTCTGGAAAAGGCAACAGATGTAGAACTGATCCTGAATGCTTACGATGTTTGGGGAGAAGATTGCGTTAAATATCTGTTGGGTGACTTTGCTTTTGTGATTTGGGATAACAGAAAGCAGCGATTATTTTGCGCTAGAGATCATTTTGGCGTCAAACCTTTTTATTACGCGCTGGTGGAAAACTGTCTGATTTTTAGCAATACGCTAAATTGTCTGAAATTTCATCCTAAGGTATCGAATCAGCTAAATGACTTAGCTATTGCCGATTTTTTGCTGTTTGATGGCAATCAGCAATTAGATACAACTGCTTTTACAGATATTCATCGCTTGCCGCCAGCATACTATTTAATAGCTACGGATAAAAATTTACAATTAACTCGTTATTGGCAATTACCTGTAGATGGCTATATCCGCTATCAACAAGCAAATGACTATGTGGAGCATTTTCAAGAGTTAATGGAAATCGCGGTGGCGGATAGGCTGAGAACTGATAAAGCTGGTGTCTTTATGAGTGGGGGATTGGACTCTACCACTGTCGCTGCTGTGGCTGGGAAAATATGCTCAGAAAAATATGTGAATTTTGACTTGCGGGCTTATACGATCGTCTACGATAAGTTAATTCCCGATCGAGAGCGTTACTATTCAGGATTGGTAGCTGAAGCTTTAGGGATGCCGATTGATTATTTGGTGGCGGATGACTACCAGTTATTCGATCGGTGGGACAAACCGGAATGGTATTTGCCGGAGCCCGTGAATAACCCGTTTTTGGCGATTTTAGTGGATAAATTTAAAGAAGTTGCCAATTACAGCCGAGTGGTGTTGACTGGATATGGTGGCGATCCGGTTTTGTATGCTTCGGCTTCTTACTTTTTCGATTTGCTCAAAAGTTGGCAATGGGAAAGTTTAGCCCGGGGTATCTGGCAGTATTTGCGATCGAATAGTCGCCTACCTGCTATCGGTTTGCGTACTCAAGTTAAGCGGTGGTTGGGGCTGGCACGTCCTTGGCGTCCTAGTTATCCTGAATGGTTAAATGGAGATTTGGCAAGTCGTTTGGATTTGCGATCGCGTTGGGAAAAACTAACCAGTACGAGTACCCCTTCTCATCCTATTCGATCGGAAGCATATGATGCGATGGTAGCATCGACTTGGCCTTCTTTTTTTGAAAGTTACGATCCGGGGGTGACGGGTTTTCCAGTTGAGGTAAGACATCCATTTTTTGACTTGCGATTGGTAAATTATTTGTTGGCAATTCCACCGATACCTTGGTTTGTCAATAAACAATTAGTTAGGGTAGCGATGCGGGGAAGTTTACCGGAAACCGTTCGTCAGCGTCCAAAAGCTTTCTTAGCTGGTGACCCATTGGTACAAATTTTGGAGGGAACTCAAGAAAATTGGCTAAATAGATGGGAATTTTCACCAGCGATGGCAGAATATATTAATTTAGATGTTTTAAGATCTATTTCCGAAAGGAGAACTGAAAATAGTGAAGTTTGGATTAATATCCGTCCCCTGAGTCTTGCTTATTGGTTACAACAATTAGAAACTATTAACTGCTAACAGGAGAAATATTATGCGATCGAATAATCAAACACCAAAGAAAAAAGCATATCACAGCCCTACGCTGGTAGCTTACGGCGACATACGAGAGATGACGCAGGGAGGTAATGGTAGGTCAAATATTGACAGTCCGGCTAACCCGCAAAATCCTACTTTTAAAAGTGGTGGATAGTCAGCTAATCACTATTTAAGTTGCTAGTGATGGGGGTGGGGTGAGGGGGAGATAGTTTGAAAATTTTTATCAAAGCTGGTGAATGGGCAATTTAAAAGCACATCAGTTTATTAATTTTCTGTAATCTAGCCAACTAATTAATCAGACCTTTTGTGCATTTTAGTTATCGTGTATTTGGCCTGCATCTTAATTCAAATTTGCCTATTCCGGGATTACTAGCTTTGAGTAATAGCTGGGAAGCAGATGTACAAATATGGTTAGATGTTACACCATCTTGGTTAAGCGAACATTCTCAAGTTTCATCAAGGGTGTGGTACGTCAGTCCTTATGTGGATAAAGACAATCATCCCGTGATGACGATATGGAAATTAATGGATGGGGCTTATTTTCAGATTATTTATTGCGATCGTACTCAGTTTATCGTTAACCAAACAGGCACGGAAATTTGGTCAATTTGGCCGGATAATTTAACGTTGGAGGATACGGCAACTTATTTGCTTGGGCCAGTATTGGGGTTCGTGTTGCGTCTGCGGGGTGTAGTCTGCTTGCACGCTAGTGCGGTAGCGATTGGCAATCAAGCGATGGCCATAGTTGGGCCAGGAGGCGCTGGGAAATCGACGACGGCAGCTGCTTTGGCAAAATCTGGTGTGGCAGTGTTGGCAGATGATGTGGTGGCACTGTTGGATCGAGATGGTAAATTTTGGGTACAGCCTGCTTATCCCCGTTTGCGTCTATGGCCTACATCTGTTCAAGCTCTTTATGGTAAGCCCGATATTTTACCATGTCTGACACCAAATTGGGATAAACGTTACTTAGATTTAACCCAAAAAGATTACCGATTTCAGCAAGAACCATTACTTTTGACAGCTATCTATATTTTAGGCGATCGCTCTCCCTCTTTAGAAGCACCTTGGGTAGAAATGATACCTAATCACACCGCTTTAATCTCTTTGGTAAAAAACACTTATATGAATAATTTGTTAAACAAAGATATGCGTGCCAAAGAGTTTGATTTGTTGAGCGATATAGTCAATAAAGTAACAGTTAAAAAAGTGATTCCCAACCAAAAAACGGCTTATTTACCCAAACTTTGCCAACTAATTTTAGAAGATTTTCAAAAAGTTTATCAAGTTACATAATTAATCAAAAATAAATTTTGGCTATTTATTGTTTGTGGTTTTATCTCAATTAATAAAAACCCTAGTGAATGAAAATGTATAGTATCTTTGGTTATGGCAATATGATTGCCGATCGTGTTCGTATGGATGCTTACTATAAAGCATTACAAGCCGCGATCGAGCCGAATTCAATTGTACTAGATATTGGTACGGGAACGGGAATTTTTGCCTTACTTGCTTGTCAGTTTGGTGCTAAAAAAGTTTATGCTATTGAACCAAGCGATGCGATTGAAGTAGGAAAAAAGATAGCCAATATAAATAGATATAGCGATCGCATTCAATTTATTCAACAATTTTCAACTAATGTTAGATTGCCAGAATTAGTTGATATTGTTATATCAGATTTACGCGGTACTATACCTTTACTAAAATCCCATATTCCGGTAATCATTGATGCTAGAAAACGCTTGCTGTCTCCCGATGGGATATTAATTCCTCAACGAGATATTTTGTGGGCAGCAGTTGTAGAAGCGCCCGAATTGTACAGCCCCATTGTCGATGTCTGGGAAAACAACGCCTACGGTTTAAACATGGCAATAGTGCGGCAAATTGTGCTTAATAATTGGAGTAAAGGTAAAATAAATTCAGAACAACTTTTAACAACACCTCAATCTTGGGTAACTCTCGACTATACAACTATCAACAGCCCTGACGTTAGCGCCCAATTAAATTGGATCGTAACCCGCAATGGCACAGCACATGGATTAAGTATTTGGTTTGATGCAATTTTAGCAGAAGGGATTGGTTTTTCCAACGCCCCAAGTATGCCTGAATTGGTTTATGGCATGGGTTTTCTTCCCTGGTTAACACCTGTTTCCTTGGCAATTGGCGATACAGTTTCCGTTACTTTACAAGCTAATTTAGTGGGCGATGATTATATTTGGCGATGGAATACTTGTATTTTAGATCGGGGAAATCCAAAAAAAGTTAAGGCAAAGTTTCAGCAGTCAACTTTTTTCGGGATGCCTGTATCTCTGCAACAATTGGGTAAAAGTGCTGCTAACTACGTACCGAAAATCAATGAAGAAGGAGAAATCGATCGGCTAATTTTGAATTTGATGAGTAGCGGGAAGACGATAGGCGATATTGCTAGTATGGTATGGGAACAATTTCCCACCCGTTTTGTCAGTTGGCACGATACCTTAAAGCGAGTTACGGAACTATCTAGAAGATATAGTTGAGAAACTAGAAATATAAAGTAATAGGATGACTGTTAAATTTTATTTTATCAAGAATAAGCTACAAAATTGTTTAAGTCAGTTACCGTATTTACCCAAAACGATTGCCTTAGTATGGGCTTCTGCGAAAAATTGGACAATTGCTTGGAGTGTTTTATTAGTAATACAAGGATTATTACCTGTTGCTACAGTTTATTTAACTCAACAATTAGTAGATAGTTTAGTTGCAGCTTTGAATGTGGATAATTCTTCTGGTAATTTATCTATATTAATAGGAGGAAAGGAGGGAAGTTTAGGATCTACTTTAATGCTGGTTGCCTTGATGGGTGTTATTTTATTATTAACTCAGTTATTAGGTAGTTTACTTACTTGGGTTCGCACCGTTCAATCGGAATTAGTAAGAGATTATATTAGTGTTTTAATTCATGAAAAGTCTATTACAGTTGATTATGCTTTTTATGAGTTGCCAGAATATTACGATCGCTTACATCGCGTTCGTCAAGATGCTTATTTTCGTCCGATAAATTTACTGGAAAATAGCGGGAGTTTACTGCAAAATACGATTACTTTGGTAGCAATGGCAGCCGTGGTAACTCAATTTAATATTTGGTTACCAGTGGCATTGGTAATTAGTACTTTGCCTGCTTTTTATGTGATTTTGCGATATAGTACTGAGAATTATCAATGGTGGTTGCGAACTACTGCTGATGAACGCCGCAGTTGGTATTATTATTGGTTACTGACGGAAGCTGAAAGTGCGGCGGAGTTACGAGTATTTGGATTGGGAGAATATTTTAAATCTTCTTATCAAAGATTGCGACAAAAGTTAAGGTTGGAAAAAATAAAATTAGCGAAGAATGAGAGTTTAGCTAATTTGGGTGCAAGTGCGATCGCGCTTTTAATTACCGCAGTGGCAATGGCTTGGATGGTTTGGAAAGTTTGGCAGAGGCGGTTTAGTTTAGGAGACTTAGCTTTATTTTACCAAGCTTTTGAAAGAGGACAAGGGGTAATGCGAAGTCTGCTGGAAAATGTAGGACAAGTTTATAGTAATATGCTGTTTTTAGGTAATCTTTTTGATTTTCTAGAATTGCAACCACAATTAGTAGATTCTCCGCAACCTTTAGCTGTACCAACTAATTTAAAAAAAGAGATTCGTTTTCACAATGTTAGTTTTGGTTATCCTGGTAGCGGGAAAACAGCTTTAACTAATTTTAATTTTACGATTCCAGCTGGCAAGATTGTTGCGATCGTTGGTGCAAATGGTGCAGGTAAAAGTACTCTACTGAAATTGCTTTGCCGCTTGTACGATCCGCAAGAAGGTATGATAACTTGGGATGGTATCGATCTGCGCGATCTACCAATTCAAAATTTGCGGCGATTGATTACAGTTTTATTCCAAAAACCAGTAGATTATAATGCTACTGTTGGTGAAAATATTGCGCTTAGCGATCTAACTGCGTTACCTGGTTTATCTGATATTAATATGGCGGCAGAAGCAGCGGGTGCGAAAGAAATTGTTGCCCGTTTGCCCCAAGGTTACGATACTTTGTTAGGTAAATTGTTTGAAGGTGGAACGGAATTAAGCGGTGGTGAATGGCAAAGGATTGCTTTAGCTCGTGCTTTTTTGCGTCAGGCTGCTTTAATTATACTAGATGAACCAACGAGCGCAATGGATTCTTGGGCGGAGGCAGATTGGATGGATAGGTTTTGTCAGTTAGCTGCCGATCGCACTGCTATTATTATTACTCATCGTTTTACGATCGCCAGACGTGCTGATATTATTCACGTCATGGAAAAAGGTCAAATTGTAGAATCTGGATGTCATCATGAGCTATTGACGTTAGGCGGGCGATATGCTCGATCGTGGAAAAGCCAAATGCAGCAAAATTAACAATGAAAAATTCTCTTCTAATCAGTTGCATTCTCCGTAGTAACTGGGATGAAACAGCATTAGAATCAGCACGGGAAATAGCTGCTTCTGATAATTTAGACTGGGATAATTTGCAACGTATTATCGATCGCGAATCTTTAGCCCCGCTACTTTATCATCTGAGCAAAGGAAAGAATATAGTTCCTATATCCGTAGAAGATAAATGGCGTAATTCTTATTATTATCATGGTTGCCGTAACGCTTTATTACTAAAAGAATTAGCTAAAATACTCGATAAATTAAGATTGGCAGGTGTTAATACGATCGTGCTTAAAGGTGCTGCTTTAGCTGAAATAGTTTACGGTGATATTGCAGCACGCCCAATGAGCGATCTAGACTTACTTATTCATCCAGAAGATTTATCGCTAACTAGGCAAATTTTAGCTGAGTTAGGTTATCATCCAACTGGCATAGATATGCAAGTTGGTTTTACAGAAGAATTTCGCAATGAAGAGATTTTTTATCAACGGGGATTAGTTGATACTTATATTGATTTGCATTGGCGATTAATTGCACCAATTTATTATCAACGTACTTTTTATAAAGATTGGTTTTGGCAAACTTCTTTGTCAATTAAAGTTAATCAAACACCTGCAATGGTTTTGGGTTTAGAAGCGCAAATTGTTTACTTATGCGCTCATTTAATGCTACATCATGGAGGCGAAAGTGTGCTGTGGTTATATGATGTGGCGAAAGTAATTGATTTGTATCAAAAAGAAATAGATTGGCAAGAAATTATAAATAAGACTAAAGAATATGATTTGGCTTTGTCTGTTAAAGAAATACTAATTCAATTATTTGATGATTGGAAAGTGCCTATTCCGGTAGAAGTTATCGATAAATTACGAAATTTAAAACCTTCACGAGAGGAAGTAAGAACTTATCTCTGGCAACATCAAACTATGGCTTTACGTTTATTTGATGATGTGGCAGGTGCTAAAGATTGGCGTCAGCGTTTCCGGATTATTTGGGATACTTTATTTCCCACTTTTGAGTATATGCAGCATCGCTATCGCATTCCTCATTCGCTTCTAGTACCCTTTTATTATCCTTACCGTTGGTTGCGGGGTTTGCGACGAGTATCGGGGAGTTGACAAGAGGGGGGTATGTAGGCGAATGGCACGCTTGTTAAGCGAGGCTGAGTCTCGCGCTCTTTAGTTCCCAGGCTGAGCCTGGGAACTAGGAAATATTCTAATTTATTTAAGTGGATGATGTTCGGTAAGAATTTTTTCGATTTTTGCTTCATCAATTCTGGCTGTTATTTTAGTGGCTTCATAATTGTCTCTGGTGGTTTTAGCTAAAGTAAAAGTAGAACCAACGGAAAAAAGTAAACCCATACCCATATAACCTTTAATCCAATTATCTACAGGTAGGTAAATTATTCCTACTGAAGTTGCAGCAAGAGAAAGAACGAAAGAAAGCCAAACTTGAATAATCCAAGCTGTGGTGTCTTTTTGTCTGGGAGAAACATTTGTGACTGACATAAGTTGAGCGTTAAGATTAAGTTGATAAGTTGAAACAGTATTGAAGATTCAGAATTATGAATGAATTCTAAATTGCAGAATTATTACCCAATTCCTTGTTTTCATGATATTCTAATCATCTTCTGTAAGAAGCGACGCTATGGTGACACTTTTTTAAGTGTATGTTGTAGAATTATAAAATTTAACAGTAAATAGCGCTTTCCAAGCTTGGTTAAGGGTTAATATATACGGACAGTTTTGAAAGTGTCACAAAATAAGTTTGCAGATTACTTTAAAAAGCTGGTTCTAAGGAGTAAAGTCCTCAAAGCTGGAGATAGGAAAGGATTAGTGCCTGGGACAAATAGCTATAACGCGCAAAAATCAGGAGTTCGGGAAAGGCTGGGCGATCGGAAGTGGAAGCAACGATATCCGGATTGTTCTGGTTGGCAGATCGAAATGGCTATATTTAATTTGGTTAATCTTTTATGGTAAACAGGTGGACGTTTGGCGCATAGATTTGCTGGTGGATATAAAATCTATTGATTAATTTAAATAAAGTTAATCTGCGTTTTTGCGTCCCCTTATTTACCGATCGATATGATGTCCGATAGAGTTCGCAGTAAGGGTTTTAGTCTTGATTCTTATTGTTAAGAGATGACTTTGGTATTTGCTACAGACTTGGCTGCGATCGGGGGTAATCGAACATAACAGAATATAACTATCAATTTGTTTAAGAAGCTTGAGGAGGATTAATTTTAATTTTTACAGCTTCTCGCAATTCACGGAAACGATTTTCCAAAATTTCTTCTTCGGAACCTTCTGCCTTTTTGACATTCTTGATTTCCCGGAAAGATTGGGCAAACAGATTAACAGTTTCTTTGAATTGGCGATTTTGTTTACTGACCCATTCCTTAACTTCTTTAGCAACAATATGGATGTTTTCAGCCTCCAAGCTTGCTAGTTTTTGATCTAGTTCTTTTAAAACTTTAGTAGTAAAAAGGGCAGGACTAGTTTTTAAGACTTGCTGTAATGCGGGAATAGTTTGATCCATTTTCGTCGTGTAATTTGATATAAAGCGCGATCGGTTTTATTGCCCTATGGCACAAAAAGCAGGCCAATCAATAGGTTGGGCGAGAGGCGTTCGATCCGAGCCAAACACTTTCAGTTTAGCTTGGATTTTCTCTATCCAATTTTCGCTTAAACTTAAGTGATTAGTCCACTGTCAAAATGTTTGTTTACTAACATACCGCAGGTAAATTTTAGATTGGTTGAGGGTTAGAGTGACAAACATCTGACTTTGCTAGTTTTTAAGGAATTTAATCATTAAAAATGCGGTTGACAAATTGCCTAAGCTCCTTGAGATACTCACCATGCTGGGAGTACCAGCCATTAATAAAGTACTGGTTAAACCTATATATTGATCGCTGATACTGGTGAGGTCTGTCAAGCCTGTTTCGCAAGTAAAAAGAGTGACAAGGCGGCATTGGGTAAAGTCGCGCTTGAAGAGATCTTTTAAAGGGAAGTATTTTTGTAGGTTGATAGTGTGGCTTTTTCTTTTGCATCTGTCAGGAGAAGGAAAGGCTGTCAGGGATTGATAAATTTTTTTGACAAATAGCCTTTTCCTCTAGGGCTGCGATCCTTTCTCCTGACGATAACGTTTTGGAGTAGTTTGCAATACTCGGCGAAAGACAGCACTCATGTGGCTCTGATTGCCAAATCCTGCTTCTATTGCAACTTCAGCTAGCGATCGCGCTGGCTGCTGCAAAAGTTGTTGTGCCAGTTCTACCCGAAATCGCAATACGTATTGATAGGGGGATAATCCCGTTGTGGCTTTGAATGCGCGGGCAAAATGGTAGGGGCTAAATCCCACCGTTGTGGCAAGATCGTTGAGGCTCAATGTCTGCGATACATTGGTTCGGATATAGTCCAGGCTGGTTTTCAACAACTTGGGTTCGAGAAATTCTGGCGGACGTTTGAAACGTTTAGAGAGGGTTGAGTGGCGATAGATGATTTGTCCCAATACTGCGGTGACTATAGATTCTAGGTAGAATGCACCCCCCACTTGTCCGTTGCTGAAAAACTCCTGTATGGCTGTGGCTGCACTCAATCCCCAGTGAGTTTTCGGGATCTGTCCCGGCAATAATTCTACGGGTTGCCCATCCGCTACCGTACTAGATAAGAATTTTGGCGAGTACCCAAATACTACAAAGCAGGAGGCATCTTCGATCGATCGATAAGTGCTACCTTGCGGTACGATGTCGAATCCTCCCGGTACTGCTTGGTAGGGTTGTAAGCGATCGCTATCAAAGGCTGCTACTCCACTAGTAATGCCAAAACTGGTGACGACAAGGTTGAGGGGCGATCGCAAATTTACTTCCAGATGTCCGGGTGGAATGATTGCCACCATATATTCTGGCGTTTCCAGCCAATGTCCCCATTGCGGTAAGGTTGACTGTGGTGGCCCATTCAAAGGAATCTTGCGATCGGTAGGATTAAAGAAAAACTCTTGCCAAGGATTCATGAACGGCTGTGTGGGATGATTTCTTGATTGTCTCAAAAAGCTTTTAGTTAAGTCCGCAAGAATTAAAAAGACTGTTCTGGCCTAAATCGATTAACCTCAACACAGAAAATTGACTGTTTAATCGATCGATGTCCGCACTGATTCCCATCTCAACCTTTTTCATTGGCTGTCATGGATTACTGGCTCTGGGTTTATCCTATCAGGTCGTCATCGAACGAACCCGGAGGCGCATTTGGCATGGCGCAACAAAGGCAGAAGTTGCTTCGCAGCCTGATTACTTGAAAGATCCTAATGCTTGGGCTGCTTTTGTGGAGAAACTGACGCAACAAACTGTGGTTACGAAAGAAGCAGATGATGGCGCGTTGCAGCGAACGATGCGATCGCACGGCAATTTTATCGAGTATGTTCCGATCTGTTTATTGTTTCTAGTTGCTCTGGAATTGATGCAAGCTCCAACTCCGTTGATTTGGATGTTGGGCGCGATGTTAATTGTGGCACGAATTGCCCATGCTTGGGGGCTGATGCAAACTTATGGGCCTTCGCCTGGACGCGCGATCGGCTTTTTCGGTACTTGGCTGGTTTACATCATCGGTAGCGTGGCGTGTCTGTACTATAGCGTGCAGCAATTTTGATGTTTGACTAATTCATTTGACCGGAAAAAAAGGGTTTCAAGCCTCCCTTTCAAAGGGAATTATCAAAGAAATTCTCGCTTATTTCAATCTCCGCCCGATCGTTGCCCAGCCAATCCAAAATCTAAAATCTAAAATCGAATGACTGAACTATCACAATGTTAAGAGCAATTGACACTGACCTTTGGGTTGCCGAGCAACCATTAAAGTATTTTGGGTTAGAAGTTGGTACTAGAATGACGGTAATCCGTTTAATTAATGGCAAATTGATGGTTATTTCACCAATCTATACCCAAGAAAAAATAATCCATCAATTGAATCAATTGGGAAAGGTAAGTTACATCGTTGCTCCCAATTTATATCATCATTTGTTCGTTTCTCAATTCAAACAGGTATATCCAGATGCAGAAGTTTGGGCTACATCAGGTTTAGAACACAAACTCCACGATCTACAGATCGATCGTTTTTTGAGCGAGCGTATTACTGAATTTTTTGATGGCATTGAAGCGACATTAGTTACGGGATTCAATACTCTAGATGTCACAGGATACGCACCTTTAAATGAATGGGTATTCTTCCATTCCAAAAGTCGCACCTTAATTCTCACCGATTTAGCATTTTATTTTCACGGCAATATTTTAGAAGGAGATGCTAAAAAGCAACTTCAGTTGGGTTATGAGTGGTTTTTAGGAAAGTCTCTCTAAAGGAATAACTGAATTTGTTTTTATAGCGATCCTAAATGATTTGCGAATAACTAAACCCCTCCCAACCCTCCCCTTGGTAAGGGGAGGGTTGGGAGGGGTTGATTACTTAAATAGGATCGCTATATTTTATTATGTCGTAACTTAAAAGAAACCTGGAAAAGTCAGGGCTTATGTTGGGTTTTGTTCCCCAACCCAACCTATAAGGTTGTTGATTGTGTGGAAAATTAGCGGGTGAACAGAAACCCGGTTGCTTAGAGAACCCGGGTTTCTAGTAGCTCAATTATTAGTAAAAAATAAAATTAGAATTTCTATCCAAAAAATTATTTTAAAATGATAAATTGATAAGTTAATTTCCAATTATGGTAACTTACGTAGGCAACCTGGGCAGCAGTCAACAGGTTTATGTAGAAAATCGGGGAACGCAAACTGTAATTGGCCTGATTAGTAGTAGTTCGGGACAACAGCAAAGCCAAAGTACTAGTTTTGGGACGGGGACTTGGGTGAAGCCGCCAACTTTATTCCGCAATGGCGGGGGTTATGTTTTGCAAATTGAGGTGGCGGAAGGTTCTCGGTTCGTGCTTTTGCAAGCGAATAGCATTAGCGCCATGAGTCAAGCGCCTTTTCTGGGTAATGCGGAGGCTCTAGCACTCGAGCAAACTACGCAAAATCCTCAGTCGTCCATGTCTCCTATGAAGCCAATGGAACCGATGAAGCCAATGGAACCGATGAAGCCGATGCGGATGGGGGACATGGAAATGCGGATGTCCCCTAATATGGAAATGCGGATGGGAAATATGGAATTAAAGATGGGTTCGTCTGGGGAGAACGCCCAAGCTACCAGGCGGTTCTGTACTCAATGCGGTAATCAGGTGAGTGAGGACGATCGCTTTTGCGCCCGTTGCGGTCATCATCTCACGCCTGCTTGAGACATTCCGGGCTATCCGTTCTAGCGTTGTTTACTTTTGTGCTAACCGGATAACAAGTCATTTCTTGCGATCGATAAGGTTGCAATAACGATTGTAGCGATTCGGGTTTTTGCACTTTTGGATCTAGCCAGCGATCGTAATCTCGTTCATCGAGAATCACTGGCATTCGATCGTGAATTGGCTGCATTAACTCGTTAGCACTTATCGTGATAATGGTGCAAGACTCGATCGCTTCTGAGTCCTCTTTTTCCCATCTTTCCCACAACCCAGCAAACCCAAAAGGTTTACCATCTGCTAACCGAAAATAAAACGGTTGCTTTTTGCCATCTTGCGTTTTCCACTCATAAAAACCATCAGCTACAATCAAACAGCGCCGCCGCTTAAAAGCTGACCGAAAAGCAGGTTTTTCCGCTAGGGTTTCTGCCCTAGCGTTAATCATTTTTGCACCGATTTTCGTATCCTTAGACCAAGACGGAATTAAACCCCATTTCATCATTTTACATTCCCGTTCCTCAGTTTCCGAGTTCTGTAAAATCGTGGCGATTGATTGGGTTGGTGCAATATTGTATCGTGGGGATAAGCTGGGAACAGAAGATACCTGAAATATGTCAGTTAATAGCTTTTCTATCTGAATTAAAGTAAAGCGCCCGCACATAAACTTTTCCTCAAAATTGAAAATCCCCATGTTTAAATTATACGACTTTTTGCCTTCCGGTAACTGCTATAAAGTCCGTCTTTTATTAACTCAATTGAATATTCCTTTTGAACGAATAGATGTCAACATCCTCAATGAAGAAACCCGTACACCAGAATTTTTAAGTAAAAATTATAACGGGCGAGTTCCTATTTTAGAAATTTCGTCCGGACAGCTACTAGCCGAATCAAATGCCATTTTATTTTACTTGAGCGAAAGTACAAATTTTCTACCAAATGATAGTTTTGAAAAAGCGCAAGTTCTCCAATGGCTATTTTTTGAACAGTACAGCCACGAACCTAATATTGCCACATCGAGATACTGGATTTCTATTTTAGGCAAAGCTGAGGAATATCGGGACGCCCTCAAGGAAAAATGGGAACGGGGTTATGCAGCGCTAGGGGTGATGGAAAGGCATTTACGCGATCGCAAATTTTTTGTAGCAGAACGATATACGATCGCTGATATAAGTTTGTATGCTTATACTCATGTAGCTGATGAAGGTGGATTCGATTTAAGTGGATTTCCAGCGATCCAAGCATGGCTGGAAAGAGTAAAACATCAGCCTCGACATATCACTATTACCAAAATTTAAATTGATTTGTTTTGTAGGGTGCTTTAGTGACCTGGAGGGGAGACAACAATCGGTCAACCCCTTACTGCGTGCGGGGTTGACCGATTGTTGTCAAAAAAAAATAGGTCTGCTATTCTCAAGAAGACCTAACTAATGAAAAAAAATGAATTTAATACCTTCATTTTACACCCA
>DATNQN010000069.1 GCA_036703985.1 Leptolyngbyaceae cyanobacterium | reverse complement strand
CCCCCATCCCTCCACTTCCCATCCTCCCCTTTTTCTACGGCTCTGTTACTAGGAAAGGGGATTTTTTAGTCAAATGAGCTAGCTTATCGAATAATTTGGCTACTTTATCTAAATCTTTATCGCCGGGAGAGCGTTCGACACCACTGGATAAATCAATGCCGTTGGGGGAAACTGCTGTTAAGGCATCTGAAATGTTTTCTGGTGTTAAGCCACCGGCAAGAAACCAAGGCAAACTGGGAGAAAATGTTTGTAAGCTATGCCAATCCAAGGTTTGGCCGGTGCCACCTAGATTTGTTGGATGGTAGGCATCAAGTAATAAAGTATCGACAACTCTGCTGTAAGCGTTTGCTTGAGTTAAAGATTCGGATGTACGAATTCGCAAGGCTTTAATCAGTTCGATATTTGGTAAAAGTTGGCGCAACCGATCGCAAAATTCGGGGGATTCGCTACCGTGTAATTGAACGGCGTTTAATCCTGTGGCGGTAACGATTTGGCAGATTTCTTCGCTAGAAGTATTGGCAAAAACGCCGATCGTATCTATTGTAACCGATAGCCGATCGCGAGCGGCGCTAATTTGGTCTGGGGTAACGAAGCGGGGAGAGGAAGGGACACAGATAAATCCTAAAGCCGTTGCTCCCATACAAGCGATCGCATCTGCTTGTACTGGTTTCGTAATCCCGCAAATTTTTACCCGCATTAACTGTCCCTCATTGCAAATATCTTATTTTTGTATCAAAACTTTGCATTAATGTTAACTCTTAAAACAGATTCGAGTTATTTACTAACAGCTTTTTATAATTCTTTTTGTTTAGTCATACAGGAGAAGGAATGTCGATCGCTTCAACAATACTATTGGCAGCTGCTCCTGCTGTTGCCGGAACCTCAGCATGGTCTCCCGCTACGGGACTGGTCATGATTCTGTGTAACCTGCTAGCGATCGCGATCGGTCGCTTCGCGATCCAAAAACCTGGCGTTGGCCCAGATATACCAGTTTCTAAGCCAGCCCTGTTTCGCAATTTTACTTTTCCCGAATTGCTAGCTACCATGAGCTTCGGCCATATTCTTGGTGCCGGAATGATTCTCGGTCTTAGCAATGCAGGTGTCCTGTAAAGAAAATAGCATCTTCGATCGACCTCAGATGTGAAATGGATACCTGAGTGGGAAAATGAGTTGTACCAGTTTTTCAACTTAGGAGAAAAATCTTGATTAGCTCGACAATTCTCGCGGCTGTACAATCCACCGTTCCTCCTACACCAAGTTGGTCTCCTACAATTGCCTTAGTAATGATTATTTGTAACATTCTAGGGCTGGCGATCGTTCGCTTTGCTACCCAAGGTCGGGGAAGCCAACCCTCCATCGGAGTA
Organism: Leptolyngbyaceae cyanobacterium; assembly: GCA_036703985.1. Taxonomy (GTDB): domain Bacteria; phylum Cyanobacteriota; class Cyanobacteriia; order Cyanobacteriales; family Aerosakkonemataceae; genus DATNQN01. The sequence goes on along the minus strand of DATNQN010000069.1, from coordinate 9,793 downwards.
ATTGGCGTTCCTCAGTTACTCGCAGGTACAAGCTTCGGCCATATTTTGGGCGCAGGTACAATTTTAGGATTGACCAACGCTGGCATTCTTTAAAAAATGCTCTTTTAACTAATTAGTCCATTAGTCCCGCGCTGTCCAATTCTGACAGCGTTGGGACAACGGACGGACGAAATAAAATTAATTTTATCTATAGCGAAAGCCATCAATTTGCCAAAAATGATAGGCAATATTACTGGTAAACAAATTTTTACAACTGTTGACGGAAGCTTTTTTTCCAACGATTGCTTATTATAGAAAAAGAAGACTCGGTATTATAGCTATTTTAATTAAATATCAAACTAATAGCTAGAGTAAATAATAACTTGATAAGCAGAGTAAAGCTATCAAACACTCAAAGGATTTTTTATGCAGGCAGCGTGGCGGATAGGTTCTATCTTTGGAATTCCCCTATACATAGATTATTCGTGGCTAATTGTTTTAGCTCTTTTTACTCTAGTAAATCAGCAAGACCTGCAAGGAATTTACCCGCAATGGGGGCCATTAATTCCTTGGTTAGTGGGCTTTTTGATGGCGCTTCTGCTATTTGGTTCGGTATTGTTGCACGAATTAGGTCACAGTTTGGTGGCACGATCGCAAGGGATTAAGGTAAATTCAATTACTTTATTTTTGTTTGGCGGTATCGCTTCCATCGATCGAGAATCGCAAACTCCCGGTTTGGCTTTTCAAGTAGCGATCGCAGGACCGGTCGTTAGTATAGCTTTGTTTGCATTGCTGAGTGTAGTAACTTACTTTTTACCAGCATCGACGCCAGCAGAATTTTTAGTGGCAGATTTAGCGAATATTAACTTGGTTTTAGCGCTATTTAACTTAATTCCTGCACTGCCTTTAGATGGCGGGCAGGTTTTAAAAGCAGCCATCTGGAAAATCAAAGGCGATCGCTTTCAAGGTATCCACTGGGCAGCCCGTACCGGACAAATATTGGGATGGACGGCGATTATTCTGGGAGTTTTCGGCAGTATTTACACTCTAAGCTGTTTGTGGATTGTTTTGCTGGGTTGGTTCGTGCTGCGAAATGCTAATGCTTACGATGAAATTACCAACGTACAGGAAGCTTTATTGCAACTAAAAGCATCCGACGCCATGACTAACGACTTCCGAGTGATCGATGCAGATATGACATTGCGAAATTTTGCAGATGATTACGTATTACAAGCACCTACTAAACCACAAGTTTATTTTGCTGCTTCTGATGGTCGTTATCGGGGTTTAGTTTCGATCGACGATTTTCGGGCTGTCGAAAGAAGCGAGTGGGAAATTCAAACAGTTCATAGCATCGTTAAACCGCTGCCAAGTATTGCTACGGTAGAGGAAAAAACTTTATTAGTAGAAACGATCCAACGCTTAGAAGCTGAGAATTTACTGAGAATTACCGTCTTGTCTCCAGCTGGGGCTGTAGCAGGTATTATTGACCGAGGCGATATCGTGCGGTCAATGGCAGAAAAACTGAATATAAATATTTCGGAAACTCAAATTAAGCGGATTAAAGAGGAGGGAAAATATCCTCCTGGCTTACCTATTCCGGCGATCGCGCAGTCGGCTGTAGATGCTCAACTCATTCAAAGCGATCGCTCTTTGCCAGCCTCAAACTAAGTCCCAGTAGTTTTACTTCGTAAAAAAAGAAAAAACTCTCTTATTTACTTAAGTTTCTGATTTTTTCTAATGTCAGAAACCTCAGACAAATAAAGGAGAAAAATTGCTTCACTTCAAGTTATTTATTATATATTAGTAGGTACACTTTTACTTCTATTTTCAGAGGTACTAGGAATGACCTTCTTTTTTATCATTCCGCTGGCCGTAGTTCCGATCGCCGTTTACATATATAAGGCATCGGCTGATGAAATGGCTTATCTTGCTGCCGCCATTTCCCTGGTAAGCTTAGTTTTGAGTTTGATTCTAGCGCCTTGGCAATTGAAACTAGTACTGCTAATGCTAGCCTTACTTAGCAGCAAACAATTGTGGCTACCGATCGTTAAATTATTTAGTGGCAAGCAGTCAAAATCACTAATAATTAGTGCTGAATCCAAAATTATTGCTCAAAGCATAGAAAATAAAACTGAAACCGATATTTCTCAGTTAGAAAACTCTGCGGATAACTTAGTTTATCGCGGAGTTAATTACCACCATACAACTTTGGCACCGAAAGTTAGCGATAGTGAAATTACAGTAAAATATCGCGGTCAAGTTTGTAAGATTTCTCATATAGAAGAACCGACAACGGCTCAACCAAATTTCGAGATCAAGTATCGGGGTGCTTGCGTGAATCAACAACAATCTCTGGTTTGCATGACAGAACAACCCGATGAGGTGGAACAATCTCTAGTATCGGTTGTGCAAGAATAGCCTGCCATTCTGTTTCAGATAAAGGCTGCAAGATTGCTTGAGTACCAAAGCAAAGCTCGAACGAGGTAGTTAAAGCATCTACGATTTTTTCTATAGAAGTTTCTTTGCATTTAATTACAGGTGGCTCTACTTTGAATGATGAAGCGGTGCTAAACACTCGCGTAAATAAAGCATCATCTGGATCTAAACGCATCGAACCATGTTGCAAAATGGCGTTACCGCGACAAAGTTGAGCGCTACCGATCAGCTTAGTATTTTCCGAAGTAACTAAATCAGCGCCGGTGGCAGTACCAAAACAATTGGGGTTGTGAATGTAGCCTCGTTCCGCATCACCGTAGTGTAACTCTATGCCGAGCGATCGCCAACCAACAATTAAAAACTGACAAATTTTTTGATATACCTGGATGCGACTACCAGTAAGTCCGGAAGTAATCACCGCATAAGTAAGATCTCCTTGGTGCAGTACTGCACGTCCACCTGTAGGACGGCGCACCAATTCGATCGCTTTTCCTTGCCAAGTAAGATTTTGCCAAAATTCCGGCCATCGACGCTGATGATAACCGAGAGAAATTGCTGGCGGACTCCAAGTGTAAAATCGTAAAGTGGGAGGATGCAACCCATTCCGGTGTTGTTCTAACAACCAGAGATCGATCGCCATTTGTATATGACCCGGAGCCTCCAGCAGCGGTATCAAACGCCATTTGTCATTTGTCATTTGTTATTTGTTATTTGTTTTCGGTCATTTGACTACTGACCGAATTCTTTTTGCAAAAGCTCATCATTATTATCTGCGATCGTAGCGACAATCGTAATAGCGCGAGAAACTTCGCCAGGGGAAAGTTCTGCCACCGTGCGAGATGATATTACTACCACTTGTTCGTTGACAATCGCAAAACGCGCTTCAAAAGTTTCCGTTCCGTTCATTTCTAACAGCTTACGCATCAATTGCGGCTCGTTTTTGGCAGGTAACCTTAATACTGACGACCAAACTGTGAAAGTGTCGTCATCAGTAGAGCCGGTGAGTTGAACGAACACTTCCACGGTACCGTATTTAAACTTCCAGATATCACCAGTTTCGCTATGGTTGACCATTGCACTATCATCTTGTGCCATGCTGGAGATCACGGTTTGAATTACTTCTACATAGTTGACTCCCGTTACTTCCTCTAATAGCTCGTCTGCTAGCCGATCGGTCGATAAAGTTTGAGTAGCAACTGTTTCCGCATCCGGTTGAAAGGTGGTCATAAAAATTTCTATTTGTCCTTTCTTAGTGTTTCTGAACCAACTTTATCGTTTTGTAGGGACTAGGGGCTAGGGGCTAGAGATTAGGGGAAGAGGAAAGAAAAAAGGATGAAGTATAAAAATTTATTATATTTATCTCCCCTGCTCCCCTGCTCCCCATCTTCCGCTCACCCGCTCTTTTCAAGAACAAGCACTAATTTTTAGCTGCTGCTTCTTTCTTCTGCTGCTCGAAAGCGCTATTAATGCCGTTGAGGAACATGGGTACGAATTTTTTCATAAATGCTTGGGGGTCGCGGTTCCATGCTTTTTGAGCGACTTGCAATCTAGTAAATTGCAAGTCAGGTGCGAGTAAAGTTTGGGGGATGCGTTCCATCAAGTATTGGGGACGTTGCAATAAAGGCATGGTGTTGGCGATTTCTAGGAGGTTTTCCAGACGGCGCAGTTCGGCACCCAAAGTGATATCCATGCCGGATTCGTAAGCGGCTTGTTCGATCGCGCTATATTTCAGTTTAGCTTGCTCGACTTTTTGACGGTGTTCCGGGCTTTTATCGGCTAATTGCGCCAGCCAACGGTTACCCCAACGAACGTGAGCGGCTTCTTCTGGGAATATTTTGGCGATGGTTTCCCGAACTTTAATATTTTCTTCGGTTTGGGGTGCTTCTTTTAAAGCGTGAATGTGAGCGGAGAAATATTCGCAACCGCGCTTTTCGGTGACGTTAATTGCAGCCAAAATACCGATTAGATTATCGTCGAGGCTGCCTTGGGGGTTGTAGGATTCGCGATCGACTAAGCGATCGAACTCATTAATATAAGAAGTACCGGGGGGCGTTCCCACTTCAGCACCCAAATCTACCAACAAATCCGTCAACCACATCGCGTGACGAGCTTCATCAGAAACGTGACGAGATAAATCCCTTACTAACTCAGGTGGTTTGCCATCCAACACTTCAATTATTTCAGTCAAATCTTTACAACTGCGTTGTTCGCTGTAGCGGTAACGGTTGAGGGTTACTAAATGAATTTCTCTTTCGCGCACTACTTGCTTCATTATTTGCCGTGCGCCAATGTTATTTTGCAGTTTACGAGGGTATACAACAGTCATGATAATTATTGCGTTTTGTAATTAACATTTCTCATGCTAGCGCAATATTTATTTACAAAAGAGCAAAAAAGCCACCCCTAGAGGTGGCTGGACAGGCATAAGGTTTAAGAGGAAGGAAGGAGAATAGTAGAGGAAAAAATCGTTGATTACCTACTACTAACGCCTAACTTTTGCTGCTTAATTCTTAACAATCGTAGTAGAGAGCAAATTCGTAAGGATGGGGACGCAAGCGCATCGGGTTAACTTCATTGTCGAGTTTGTATTCGATCCAAGTGTTGATGAAGTCTTCGGTGAATACGCCACCAGCTAGTAAGAATTCGTGGTCTTCTTCCAATGCTTTGAGAGCATCTAGCAGAGAACCCGGGGTAGAAGGAACCTTCGCCAATTCTTCAGGGCTGAGGTCGTAGATATCTACGTCGAGGGGTTCGCCTGGGTCGATTTCGTTCTTGATGCCGTCGATACCAGCGCACAACATTGCTGCAAAAGCAACGTAGGGGTTGCAGGTAGCATCGGGACAGCGGAATTCTAAACGCTTCGCCTTAGGATTGCTACCAGAAAGAGGAATCCGAATGGAAGCAGAACGGTTACCTTGAGAGTAAGCCAAGTTCACGGGAGCTTCAAATCCAGGCACCAAGCGCTTGTAGGAGTTGGTGGTGGGGTTGGTGAGTGCTAACAAAGCGGGTGCGTGTTTGAGCAAACCGCCGATGTAGTGCAACGCCATTTTGCTCAGGTTGGCATAGTTGCCTTCACCCCAGAATAATGGTTGTCCGTCTTTCCAAATGGATTGGTGGGTGTGCATACCGGAACCGTTGTCGTTAAACAATGGCTTAGGCATGAAGGTAACGGTTTTGCCGTATTTCTTGGCAACGTTTTTGATGACGTATTTGTAGGTCATCAAGTAGTCAGCGGCTTTGACTAGGGGTGCGAAACGGAATCCCAGTTCGTTTTGTCCGCCGGTGGCTACTTCGTGGTGGTGTTTTTCGATCGGTACGCCGCACTCTGCCATTGTCAGCAACATTTCTGTCCGCATATCTTGCAGGGTGTCGGTGGGGGCGACGGGGAAGTAACCTTCTTTGTAGCGAGGTTTGTAAGCTAAGTTTGGCCCTTCTTCTTTACCGGAGTTCCAACGTCCTTCTACGGAGTCTACGTAGTAGTATCCTTTGTTTTCGGTTTGGTCGAAGCGAACGTCATCGAATACGAAAAATTCTGCTTCTGGGCCAACAAAGGCTACATCGCCAAGACCGGTGGAAATTAGGTAATCTACTGCTTTTTGAGCAATGGTGCGGGGGTCTCTGCTGTACCATTCACCGGTACGAGGTTCCTTGATGCTGCAAATCAAGCTCAAGGTTTTTTCTTTCATGAAGGGGTCGATCCATGCTGTGGTGGGATCGGGTACCATTGCCATGTCTGATTCGTTGATTGCTTTCCAACCCCGAATACTGGAGCCATCGAAGGGAACGCCATCTACGAAGGAGCTTTCATCGATTTGGTTCTCATAAAAAGAGCAGTGTTGCCAAATACCGGGCGTATCGATAAATTTGAGGTCGATAATTTTAATTTGTTGCTCTCTGATATAGTTCAATACTTCTTGCGGGGTCTGGAACATGAATTGGCTCCTTAAATTTCTGTGTAAGCTTTTAGCCTGGATACTGATAATGAGCGGAAGTGAAGGGTTTGGTCAAGGGGAGTACAACTTAAATTTTGATTAATTTAGTCTGGTTGGATGAAGGACAGTAAGCCTAGCTTTGTCGATCTAATGCCTAGATAAAACTGCTGCAATTGCAGCTGTTGTGGGAGCAAATTTATCTGCGATCGATATTTACGACTAAGTTATTTCCGTTTTCCCCTCTGCTGGCTTTCACCAGTTCGCTCATGATGAATAACTAAAAGTATCAGTATACCTGCATCATCCTAAAGAGAGAATAAGGAAGATTTTGTATTTAAAACTACAAAAATTCTGGCTGATGGGACAAAGAAAACGAAAAAAAAGTTAAATTTTGTAGCTAAATTAACAGAATGCTGTCAAAGTTTTACGTTTAGCCTGTAAAATCGTATCAATAATTACAGTTTATACATGAGATAACAATGGCTTTTAGACGGCAAGCGGATTTTGATGAGCAAGAAGCTCTCTTATATCGACCAGGACAAAGGGTTGAGTTGAGATCGCGTCCTGGGTTCGTGGATGCGATCGTAGAATATGACCCGATGATGGTGCCGCCTATCTGGTTGGCGAATGACCCACAACCGCGCTACCCAGAAGAGTTGATTTTGATCTCTCAGCCAGCAGTTATGGATTGGTTTAGCTTTCCTGGCAGTGGGAAGCCGCAGTATCCAGCTTGTAAGTTAAGCGATCGCCAACGCCAAAAAGCTCTGGTTTAGCGATCGTTCTCCCAAACTAAAGACTATTGGGGGATCGTTTTGTTGTAAACTACAATCGGCTATCTATAAGCCACCTCGAAACGATCTTGTTTCCAAGCTTAACTTTGTCTAATAAAAGATAAGCTTTGGAAGTAGCGTACCGATCCGAATGATTATTAAAAACGGTTACAAGGTACGCAATAGGCAAAAGTAATTTAGCACTCATAGCAAAACCCCACATAGTAATCACTGGGAGAGCAATTTCATGCGGGACGCAGTTACAAATTTAATTAGAAATTACGACGTTACCGGTCGTTATTTAGACCGTAATGCAGTTGATGCGCTGAAAGGTTATTTTGAAAGCGGTACGGCACGAGTAGCTGCTGCGGCTGTGATTAACAGTAATGCAGCTGCGATCGTCAAACAGGCAGGTTCTCGTTTGTTTGATGAATTGCCGGAATTAATTCGCCCTGGTGGAAATGCTTATACCACTCGTCGGTATGCTGCGTGTCTGCGGGATATGGATTATTATCTGCGCTATGCTAGCTACGCACTGGTGGCAGGCGATACCAATGTATTAGATGAACGGGTACTGCAAGGCTTGCGGGAAACTTATAATTCTTTAGGTGTACCGATCGGCCCAACCGTGCGCGGTATCCAAATAATGAAAGAAATTGTGAAAGAACAAGTTGAAACTGCGGGTATTTCAAATACCTCTTTTGTCGATGAACCTTTCGATCACATGACTCGCGAGTTCAGCGAACAAGACGTTTAAATTTTAGATTTTAGATTTTAGATTTTGGATTTTAGGTTTTCTAAGGTCTGAAATCTTGGGTGGAAAGTTAAGGAAAGGTTAGTTACTTTTTCCCAGAAAATGTGGGCGATCGCGTTTGTTTCCTGTGGAGGGAAGGAAGTGCGATCGCCCAATCAATTTTAGAGTTTGGATTTTAGATTTTTGATTTAATTTAGGATTTGAAGCTGGGATAGAAAAGGCTAATTTATCAATCGTTGTTCATTTTTTTGTAGTAAAAGTCATTTTTTTACCTCTCTGTGATGTCAATTATTTTAACCATTTCTGGATTTAGGTAAAAGTTTGGATATCTTTTTTAACCGCAGATGCACACAGATGATTTAATGATAATTTGGATTTTGGCTAGATGTTATTTATTTGTCTCTATTTTCGATTAACTGCCAAATTAACACGCAGATTTGTAAAAATGTGCCAATTGGTGGGTTGATAATTGAGATGATTGTAGTTACGAAGAAGATGATAATATCGCGGATTTGTTTTTGATTGAGTTTCATTTTGATTCAACCTTTTTTTGTGTTTTTTGAGGTTGAATTCAAGATATTTTTGGGGTAGTTAACGAAAGCAAAGCTAACTCGGAAGGGGCGGGAAATATTTTATACAATTGAAGCTAGGCAGTTTGGGGTAGTTGTGACTTTGGGGAATCCCCAAACTTTGTGCCAAAGTTGATGGTGATTTATGGCGCGTCGTTCTTTGGGTGAAGATGTTAAAGCGCGAGTGAAGCGGTTGTTTGAGGCTTTGCTGGCTTATGTGAATGATGAATTTGAGGATGGCGACTGCATCAAGCTTGATTTTGCTTGGCAAAGTGAGACGCAGGTAGTTATTAGGACGAAGCGGCGAGTTTTGGAAGAATTGACACTCAGGGATAAGTACGAAGGACAGTTGACTCAGGCGCAAGTTCGGGAAGCTTTGAATCGATTAGAGGATTTTTTGGGAATTTTGGAAGATAACCGCACTTCTACCCAAGGTTCAGAGGATTGGCATTTTACTTTGAAGTTGTGGCACAAAGATAAAGAAGCGAATTTGCGGGAATTTGATATTGAATGGGACAAAAAAAGACCGCCAAAGTCTCAAGCTGTTGCGAAAAAACTTGCCAAAATTGGTTCTCCTGTTTCGCTGAAAAACGATCCCCCTCCCGTCCCCCTTAACAAGGGTGAAGCTGATGAAATTGCCACTTCTATTGCCGAAAACATCCCCCCCAGCAACTCCATTGCATTTGTCGGAAGAGACGAACAACTGGCGAAATTACACCAACTTTTACAACGAAATAGCCAAGTGGTAATTGCGGCGATTAATGGGATGGGGGGAGTGGGGAAAACAGAGTTGGCGATTCAATATGCAAAACAACATTTATTAGATTATCCCGGTGGGATTTGTTGGATAAACGCGCAGGAAATTGATGCGGGAATTCAAATTCTCAGATTTGCGGAAATTCAATTTAAGTAGTTACGCAAAATTATTTATATATTTTAGACATTCCATGAAATAATATTATTAGCCAAATAATTTACTAATGAAAGGTTGCTTATATGCGTTTTATTAAAGGCTTAACCCAAGAGACAATTAAAATGTTAGAAAGGATTTACAAACATAGTAAATATCAACAAGTAAGACAAAGAGCACAGTGTATTAAATTAAGCTATGATGGATATACAATCAATAATTTGACCCAAATATTTAAGGTCAGTCGTCTGACCATAACCAACTGGTTTAATAGTTGGGATATGTTGATGCTAGCTGGTTTATACGATCGGAAAGGAAGGGGAAGAAAACCTAAACTAAATGACGAGCAAAAAAAGCAGATAAAAAAATGGGTCAAAGAACACTCAAAAAATTTAGATTTAGTCAGAAAAAAAGTCAATTCCCAGTGGGGTATTGATGTA
>DATNQN010000068.1 GCA_036703985.1 Leptolyngbyaceae cyanobacterium | reverse complement strand
GGAGTCAGAATTCAGGAGTCAGGAGTCAGAATTCAGGAGTCAGGAGTCAGAATTCAGGAGTCAGGAGTCAGAATTCAGGAGTCAGAAATTAATTCTCCCACTTACCCCATCACCCCATACCCCTATCTTTGAAGTAGAAGTGGTGGCAAATTTTGGCTAGAGATGCACTAGGGCGAGGATTCTCACGCCGGGATAATCACGCTAGAGAAAAATTCAGAATTCAGGAGCCAAAATTCAGGAGGTAACATCATTCTGACTCCTGAATTCTGACTCCTGGCTCCTAAAAACTACTGTTTTCGGACAGTTTTAGAGGGTGACCGTGTAGGCATCGCGAATTCCCGGTACTTTGAGAATCTCTCCCAAGATTCCTTCCGGTAGGGGATCGTCAAGACTCAACACCATGACCGCATCACCCCGCACGATTTTGCGACCGACCTGCATACTGGCAATATTGACATTAAAACTGCCTAATAAGGAACCAATTTTGCCGATAATTCCCGGCATATCTCGGTGCAGGGTAAACAACATATGCTGAGTAGGTGGCACGTTGATGGGGAATTCATCAACATCGGTGATCCTGATTTCCCCTTCACCCAACAAAGCCCCGGTCACTGAGTGATCCCCCAGAGAGCCTTTAGCATCTAAATGGATCGATCCGGCATAATCTCTAATCGAGTCATCCCGCGTTTCAATCACGCGAATTCCTCTTTCTTTAGCTTCGATCGCAGCATTTACATAGTTAACTCGCTCTCGCAATGCTTGAGAAAGTAACCCTTTGAGGGCGGCGATCACTAGCGGTTTACTGTCACCGGTCGCCAATTCTCCCTGCAATCGAACGTTCAGGCTTTCTACTCTACCACCTGCCAGTTGACCCACCAGGTTACCCAGAGTTTCTGCCAATCGCAAGTATGGTTTGAGTTTTTCTAGCACGTCCGGATATAAACCGGGGATGTTCACTGCCGATCGCGCTGGCAGTCCCAACAGTACATCGCGAATTTGTTCGGCTACGTCAATGGCAACATTTACCTGTGCTTCGGCGGTAGATGCTCCCAAGTGGGGGGTCAGCACCACTTCTTTGCCTAACTCCCGCAAAGTTGATTCGCCCAGGGGTTCTGTCTCGAAGACATCCAACGCTGCCCCGGCAATTTTACCTTCTCTCAAGGCATCTGCTAAAGCCGCCTCGTCAATGATGCCTCCTCTGGCACAGTTGACAATGCGGGCGGTGGGTTTCATTTTTGCTAGTGCTTCCGCATTGATTAAATGGGTAGTTTCTGGCGTTTTTGGCATATGGAGGGTGATGTAGTCGGCTTCCCGCAACAGCATATCCATATCCACCAAGCGACAGCCTAATTGCTCGGCCCGATCTGTGGAAATATAGGGGTCGTAAGCCATCAATTTCATCCCCATTGCTTTGGCAATATTGGCTACGTGGGAACCAATTTTGCCCAATCCAACTACCCCCAAAGTTTTCTTGTAAACTTCTGCGCCGATATAGCGCTTGCGTTCCCATTTGTTGTTTTTTACCGAGTGGTTAGCATCGGGGATATAACGAGAAAGGGATAACATCATAGCAACCGCGTGTTCGGCTGCCGCGATCGTATTTCCTTCCGGGGAATTGACGACGACAATGCCTTGCCTAGTTGCCGCAAGCACATCCACATTATCAACGCCAACACCTGCTCTACCAATAATTTTTAGCTGAGTACCAGCTTCAATTACTTCTTTGGTAACGCGAGTTTCCGAGCGAATCATCAGCGCATCGTATTCTGGGATGATCCGGATCAGTTCTTCCGGTGGCAACCCTGTTTTTACATCTACCTGGGCGACTTGGGATAAGATGTCGATACCAGCTTGGTCAATTGAGTCAGAGACGAGAACCTTTGACATGATTAGTAAGTGAGTTTAGAGGGGGATAACGATCCCGCCAACTTTATAGTGAGTTGCAGTCGCGCTTGCCACTGCTAGTAGAGATGGGATTTTCTAGTGTACCCGCAACCAATAGCTTTACAATATACTCGATCGTCGGGGCTGCCAGCTTCAACCGCAAAAGCCATCAAGAGGAACAAGTCCGCACCGCATTCGGTGGATGGTAGAACATCGCGCTCACTGACAGCAACCCGTCTTCTACAGGCCGAAATCTTTAGTTTGCAGGCTCCTTTAACGCAGTGCAAGTTATTTGCTACCATTGGAAATCTCTACAGTAGGTCATTCTAGCGGCAAAATGGTATAGGCAATACTGAATTGCTAGAAAGTTTTTATCCTTGGTGTGGGGATCGGTGGGGTCGGAGATGGGGAGATGGGGGGATGGGGAGAGTTTTGAGTTTTGAGTTTTAATTTAAAACTGAGAACTTACAACGGATACTCTTCCGAGATATGGGGAGATGGGGACAATTAAATAATTTAGTTCTTATCCTTCATACTTCATCCTTCATTCTTCACCAGGCTGATAATCTGTTAATTAACTTACATTTACATCGAGTATCGCAAAAATAGTCTATGAATTACCTCGTTGCCGTAGTGGAAGACCGCATTCAAGCAGAAGCAGCATACTCTGCTTTAGAAAAAGAAGGTTTACCAATGGATAACATCAATATACTGGGCAGGGGGTATAAAACTGCTGATGAGTTTGGCCTGATTGACCCTAACCAGCAAGCTATTAAGCAAACTAAACTAATGGCATTTTGGTTAGTACCTTTTGGTTTTGTCGCCGGTACTGCATTTAGCCTATTAACTGGATTAAATACCTTTGCTTGGGCGGGAGAAATTGGTAACCATTTAGTAGGCGGGGTTTTGGGTGCTTTTGGCGGTTTGATGGGCAGCGTTTTTGCTGGCGGTGGCAGCGGTTTATTATTTGGTAGCGGTGACGCTTTACCTTATCGCAACCGTTTAAATGCTGGGAAATATATAATTATCGTGCGAGGTTCGGAAAAGCTGACTCGCCAAGCTACTAGCATTATTCGCCAATTTGAACCGGAAAATATTCAAGGTTATTCTGAAGGCTGAAGTTAGAAGGATGAAGGCTAAAGGAAAGAAATGTTTTCTGTTTGTGCTTTTCATCTTTTTTCAACTGATTAGTTATTTCTGCCTTACTGTATTAGTACATCTGGAGTAAAAATTTTCCACCACTTCGATAAAAAGATGGGAAGATGGGGCAAGGGCAGAGCGGATTAAAGAAAATTAATTCTCTCATTCATACTTCGTCTTTCATCCTTCTAACTTCATACTTCATCCTTTAATTGAACGATGTTACCAAGGGAAGAACTTTTAAAAGGAATCGAAAATCGCGATACTGCGGCTAGGGTAATTGACTTAGCTGAACAGGCAATTAAAACTTGGGAAGTTGTTTTAACTGATTTTCTTTCTCCTCCGGAATTGGCGGAAATTCAGCAAATGTTCGGTCGTTTAACGGAGGTGCATTTGTTAGCTTGGGGAGGTTATCCGCAAGCAGAAAGACAGCGAATTGCGATCGCGCGTTCTGAACTTCCCCTCGACTCATCCCAAGTAGAAATCGTACCTCTAGAGATTGCTGGGAATTTTCTGTTCGATCCGGCGACTCATCGCGATTTTCTGGGTGCGATGCTGGGATGTGGCATTATTCGGGAAAAAACGGGAGATATCATTGTTTTGGGAGAACGGGGTGCTCAAACTCTGGTAGTACCGGAAATGGTGGAATACCTAGAACAACATCTTACCCAAGTGCGATCGGTCCCTGTGAAAACGCAGCGAATTGAATTGGGCGAACTGAAGATTAAGGAACCGAAAAAGAAAGAGTTAACCACAGTTGAAGCTTCTTTGCGATTAGATGCGATCGCTTCTGCGGGTTTCGGGATGTCTCGCAGTAAAATGGTGGAATTAATTAATAGCGGAGATGTGCGAGTTAACTGGAAAGATATCAATTCTGCCAGTCATCTAGTTAAAACCGGTGATTTAATTGCGATTAGCGGTAAAGGACGCTTGCAAGTTGGCGAAGTAGCCGTAACTAAAAAAGAACGTTATCGAGTTCAATTAACTAGATATATGTAATTGTGGTTTTCAAGTGCAATCCGCAAAATTAGTTTTGAGGGATTCGAGAAACCCGGTTTTTTAGAAAAACCGGGTTTTTGGCAAACAATAACTAATCCAAATTAATTTGGTGGACTACTAGCTATTAGCTTCCCTTTCCCTTTCCCCATTCCTTAATTAATATATCCAGCAGTTTCCAGTTTATTTAAAACTTTCGCCACGCTTTCTTCGATCGTTTCGAGATCGGTGCGACATTCTACATCAGCATTTTCCGGTTCTTCGTAAGGATCGTCAATACCCGTAAAATGTTGAATTTGACCTGCCCGTGCTTTCTTATACAATCCTTTTACGTCTCTTTCTTCGCACACTGCTAAGGGTGCATTCACGTAAACTTCGATGAAGTCGTCGATGCGCTTTCTCACTTCTCGTCGCATTTCGCGATAAGGGGAAATAGCGGAAACCAGAACAATTACGCCGTTTCTACTCAAAAGATGGGCAACAAATCCAATGCGGCGGATATTTTCATCTCGGTCTTCTTTACTAAAACCCAATCCCTTAGTCAAGTTTTCCCGCACAATATCCCCGTCGAGGATTTCTATATTGTAACCGCGCGATCGCAATTCCTGTTCTACTGCTCTACTGATCGTAGTTTTTCCAGCGCCGCTGAGTCCTGTAAACCATACCGTTACCCCAAGCTGTTTCATATTTTCTCGCTAACTCTCCAGGTTTGACAAAAAATTTCAATTACAGAAAAACACCCTACTAGATTTCGCTCGTGCAATCAAGAATCTCTGCCTTTATTTCTCAGTGTTTTTGATTTTGACAAATTAGTTTATCCATCACAAAAACATCCAAAATGCAACTTAACAGTTCTTGAATCTTATCTACCTCAGTAGTATTACTCATCTTCTCATAAATTGAGAGCGCTCCAAGGCAGTTAGGCTTGATTTACATATTTCCAAAAAGATAACCAAATTGTGACATGATTATGGATAAGAAAATTTGGCAGTACGAGTCGTCTGCAAATTGAATGGCTTGGTTGGTATCAAATATGCTACGTCTTAATAAACGCGCCTTTGGAATTCTCGCTGCGGAAGTGAAAAAATGTGCCGGAAGCGATCCTTTGAGCAAAATAGAACAAGACATCGTGCTGAAGGATTTAGAAAAGCTGCGATCGCAAAAAGGTTCATCGGCTTCCTTAGAAGAAATGCGGAGAATGGTCGTTTCTACTTATCCCAACTTTAGCGAAAAGTCTCTGCTTGCAGCTGCTAAAGCCAACCGTCCAGCAAGCCTATGGAGCAAAGTTAAGTTAACAGCTATAGTTATAGTAGGTACAGTGGTGGGGCTTGGGGTGCTCGCTAGTCTTTATCCAATACCTGAAACAGCAGAAAATCGGGCTGATTTACCGGAAAAAAAGAAAGAGCCAAAATTACCTAATCCTTCCAGGTTGAGTACAGATGAAAATTATAAGCAGGCGATCTCTTTAGTAGAGCAAGCAGAACGTTTAATTACCCAAGCAACTGCACCAGCAGATTTGGCTTTAGGTGAAGAGAAATTAATCCAAGCTAAAAAACACATAGACCAACTGCCTGTTTCATATTATTCTTCAGAACCATATATAACGCGCAAAGGAAAAGTGCGTTATCACTACGAGAAAGTCTATGATGATAAATTTTCTTCGTTGCGTTCCCAAGTTGAAGAAATGCAGGCTCAAGTTTTTCAAGAAAAGCAGGCTCAGGAGCAACTACAACAAATCGAACAAGCGCTAGATACAACTAAACAGCAGTACCAAGAAGCGCAGACCCCTGCACAAAGATCAACAGTGGTGGCATCTTGGCAAGCAAATCTCGATCGCTTAAAACAAATTTCTGATGAAACGCTGGCAGGAAAAACAGCCAGAGCCAAACTAATCACTTACGAGCGTAATTTTGTGGAGTTCTCTGGGATTGAAGCAGCTAAACAATTTGCGATGGAAGCAGCTAAACTAGGGCAAAATCCACCTCATTTAGCAGCTAAGTGGCAACAAGTTGAAAATCACTGGCAAGAAGCAATTAATCGGCTGGAGCAATTGACAGAGCGAGATTCTGGCTACATAGAAGCTCAAAATTTATTGGCAACTTATAGGACTAATTTAGGAACCGTACAAATTAGAAGGCAAGCAGAAGAAACATCTGCGATCGCTCTTAAGGAAGCTAAAGAGCAAATCACATCATTGCTGGCTACTTCTACTAATCAGCCTTTCTCAGCCTACAAGGAGCGCACGATCGGTCAAATGCAGGAAATTATCAGTCAATTACAACAAGTAAAACCAGGGACAACGGCGCATCCAGAAGCGCAACAACTTTTGATCTCGGCCCGAAATAAGCTAAAACAACTTCAGCCATCATTACCTGCCACTAATTTTGGGAATTGAATTGTTTAAATAGTTTAAATAATTTAACAGACTTTGATATTTTTTGTCGTAACGAAAACTAACGTTCTAAGGTGTTAACGTGTTACGTTCAAAATAGGAATTTGGAGATGAGTTTGATTTCGATCTCGATCGGAGATTCATTGAAATACTCACTTCCAAAAGTGCTAAATTATAGCATATATTTAGGTGATTGGCAGCAAGAGAATAAACAATTTTTATTAACTATGAATTCCCCAGAAATTTACAAAGGATGGATTATCGAAGCAAGACCAGTGTTCTGCGTGGAAGTCTGGAATGCCGGCGGTAAATGCTTTATACCAGTTCACAACGCCAAAAATGAAAAAGAAGCACTCAAACAAGCCAAGCGCTGGATTGATATGCAAACAGAACTAGAAAACGAAGCAAAACCAGAGCAAAATGATGACTTTCCCCAAGATAGCTTTGACGACGACGATATGCCATTTTAATATCCTTCTTTCCTCACTTACACAACCTGCATTAGCCTTGATAACCTTGGGCAACTTCTAACAACTTACCCCCTCTCCCCAAAGCATCATCAGCTAATTCCACCACCCACAAGTTAGGCATCGCTTGGGGTCTAGCCTTCATAACTATTTCCATTGCATCTTTTTCCTTACCAGCCCCAAGTAGCTGAGCGCAGACAGTCAAAGCCACCGCAGAAGACCGACTGATTCCCGCTTGGCAATGAATGAGGATATGTCCGTTCAACTCGGAAACTTCAGACACGAAATTAATTACCTTTCTGATATGTTCCGGAGTTGCTAATACGTATTCAGGGTCATTATGGGGAATATCTATATCATCAAACTCCAAGCGGAGTCGATGAGGTACATTCGTATAACCTTCAGGAAGGTCTACACCAGGGCTAGCAATCGAAATTAAATGTTTAATTAATGGCCCTCTGTTCGGGCAAAGAATATGTTCACCAGCTTCTCCATAAGAAGTTATCAAAATATTAGGTAAATTACTCTGTTGACTTTGATTAGCTATCATTTTACTAGCCACAGATTTGGCAGTAATTTTCTTTAAAGCGATCGCTACTCTTTTACTAACATAATAATCTTTATCTTTAATACTTCGCCATAAGCCAGATAAGGCTGATTTACTACCAATTTGGCCTAAAGCAGAAGCAGCCGCACCTCGCACGCAAGGGTTTTTATCTTTAAGGGCTTCTACTAACCCATTAATTGCCTGTTCAGAACCAATTTCTCCTAAAGCAGAAGCGGCTCTCCAACGCACGTAGAAATCTTCATCTAATAAAGCTTCTAACAAAGCATTAATAACTTCATTAGACTTGAATTTTCCTAATACTTCAGCAGCTTTAGCTCGCACCTTTGATTCGGGATCGCGCAGCGCTTTTAATAAACTATCAATTCCCAGTTGACTATTAACTTGAGCCAAGGAATAAATAACGCTAGAACGCACATCAGAATCATCATGTTGTAAAGCTTGCATTAAAGCAGATACAGCTTCAGAATCGCCAATTTTCTCTAAAGCTTCAGCCGCTCGATAACGCACGGAAAATTCAGGATCGTATAGTGCTTGGGATAGGATTGGTACAGCTACTTTTGCACGTAATTTACCTATGGCAGCAATCGCTCTGCTACGAACGTAATAATCTTCATCTTTAACTGTTTTTAGTAAATGATTTAATACTTCTCGATCGTCCTTTGACGATGGCTTTTCAAATATTCTTCCCAACCCGGTAATGGCTCGCCAACGTACTTCATAATCGGGATGGTAAAGAGCATATAATAGTTTACATACTGCGGCATCACTGCCAATTTCTGCTAATGCCCAAACAGCCCAACAACGCACATCTTGCTCTTCATTTTTTAGTGCTTTGCCGAGTTCGGTAATAGCTTCGTCACTACCAATTTTACTTAAAGCCCAAGCCGCCCAGCCCCGAACGTAAGAATCTTCATTTAAAATTTTGATTAGTCTTTCGACAGTAGATATATTAGATATTTTTACCAAATTACGGACACCCTTTTGCCGAATCAAAAAGTCTTGATGACTTAGCATTTGCCATATTTCATCAATATTAGTATTCGCCTCTTTAGGAATCGATGGTTCGGGAATTATCTGCTTGTTAGTGTCCATTTGATAGCAAATTTAATCTTAATAGTTTAATGGGAAAATATATAGCTATTATCCTTATTTGATTGCCCTCATTGCTTCGGTTTTGGCTTAAAAAATAGAAGCGATCGAACGATTTTTACGGTTATCTTTTTGGGACTGAGTTACCTATAACACCGTTAAGAGTATTTTTAGGTCTATGATTGATAGGATCGAGGCATGGAAGTTTGCGATTCGACTTATGCCCGACGAAGAACAACTCAGTCTGTTTGATCTTTTACCAAATGGGGAAGCACCTACTCCGTCAGCTTCTCAGTATGATTTGATTCCCACAAGTGCGAAAATACCGATTCCCTCAGGTACTTATAAACACTTAGATGAATTAGCGAATCATTGTAACCAGTGTCATCGTTGCGGTTTGGGTGATACCCGCACTCACGCTGTGGTTGCGCGGGGTAATCCAGAAGCGCGAGTAATGATAATTGGGGAAGCGCCGGGACAAAATGAGGACGAGACGGGTTTGCCTTTTGTGGGGAAAGCGGGTCAACTCCTAGAGAAGATTCTCGCCTCTGTGGGGCTCAATAGCGAAACGGATGTATATATTTGTAACGCGAACAAATGCCGACCGCCTAAAAACCGCGAACCGACACCGGATGAAGTTGCTGCTTGTCGTCCTTATTTGTTAGAGCAAATTCGCATGGTTAATCCCAAAATTATTCTTTTAACTGGCGCAACGGCAGTTAAAAGCGTCACTGGAGATAAGCGGGGAATTACCAAAATTCGCGGTACTTGGATGGAGTGGGAAGGGCGTCTTTGTATGCCAATTTTGCACCCAGCATATTTGTTGAGAAATCCTTCTAAGGAACGGGGTAGTCCGAAGTGGTTGATGTGGCAGGATATTCAAGCTGTGAAAGCTAAATTGGCTGAATTAATTTAGTTTGTGTAGGTTGGGTTGAGGAAACGAAACCCAACTGTTTTTAATTATAAAAATTCTGCTTAATTTGAGATTTTTTGTCAGTGTAGATAGATTGCAGATATGCTTTAAAATCGGTGCTGTCAACGGCAGTCATACAAATCAACCAACCCAGCAATAGGCAGCGCTGTCTTTATATATTACTCGATCGCAAATCTATGACTCTAATTCTCACCAACGACGACGGCATCGACGCCCCAGGTATCCGCGCATTGCAAAAAGCTGTCAGCGGTAACGCGATTGTTGTCGCGCCGAAAGACCATTTATCGGGATGCGGTCATCAAGTTACTACCACTCGCGCCATTCACGTAGAACGTCGCGCTGAAACCGCTTATGCTGTTGGTGGTACTCCGGCTGATTGCACGCGCCTTGCCATTACACATCTTTGCCAAAATGTCAAATGGGTACTTTCGGGCATCAATGCTGGCGGCAATTTGGGTGTTGATGCTTACATTTCGGGTACGGTGGCAGCGGTGCGAGAAGCAGCAATGCACGGAATTCCGGGAATTGCGGTTTCTCATTATCGCAAAGGTAAGTTAAATGTGGATTGGGATACAGCTGCTAGGTGGACGGCGAAAGTATTAAATGATTTGTTTAATCAACCGCTTGAACGGGGTAGTTTCTGGAATGTAAATTTACCCCATCTTTTACCGGGAGAACCAGATCCGGAAGTGGTATTTTGCCAACCTTGTACGCAACCTTTACCCGTGAATTATCGAGTTGAAGGTGATGAATATTACTATCACGGCGAGTATGCAAAACGCGATCGCACTCCCGGTAGCGATGTCGATGTCTGCTTCTCCGGTAAAATCGCCGTAACTCAGCTAAAGCTGTAGGGGATATGATATCTTTAAACTTTTCATAACTTAATAATTGCTCAAATCTGAAGCATTCTACTAATCATGGAAGCCGTACATTTTTTAATTAAAATGACGGAGAGCATAAACGTAAATAGATATCGCGTTTATCATCTGTAAAAGCTCTTCAACCGTGCATGACCCTGGTATTGTCAACCATTAAAATATCGCCTTTTTGCTATCGGATATCTACCGTTAATTTAGCAGCAATTTCACTAAATTTAAATCTTGTATTATCCGTAATTATTCGAGTAAATCCGGTTCCTGACGCACGATCATCTCGTACAAGGACTGGAAACTAAACCAACCGAGTAAAGACGATCCCACTTGGCTATGAGTTAAACGGGCAGTATCAGGGTCAATTAAAAATGGTTTTCCGACTGCTTCAGCCATTAGTTGAGCATGGCAACAGCGATCCATTGCGATAAACCACCATACTGCTTCATCAACAGATTTTCCCACAGTTAGTAAGCCGTGATTGCGTAGGATAATTGCTTTTTTTTGTCCCAGGCTAGTCGCGATGCGCTTACCTTCTCCAGTTTCTAGGACTACTCCCGTGTAGTCATCAAATAAAGCATGGTCGTCATAAAAAGCACAAGCATCCTGGGTAATCGGGTCAAGCAATCTTCCTAGCGTTGACCAGGTTTTGCCATAAAGAGAATGGGCGTGGGCTGCTGCATTTACGTTGGGTCTAGCTTGGTGAATTTGGGAATGAATGGCGAAAGCAGCGGCGTTGACAGGTCTGTTGCCTTTGACAACTTCACCCCGATCGTTGACTAATAAGAGGTCTGATACTCGAATGCTACCAAAATACATTCCGAATGGATTCACCCAAAAGTGGTCGAGCAATTCCGGGTCGCGGACTGTTATGTGTCCGGCTACACCTTCATCAAATCCGTAGCGAGCGAACAAGCGAAATGCCGCAACCAATCGCTGTTGGCGATAACAACGCTCATCGTCTACACGATCGAATGTAGGCGGTGATGGGAATTCTAGTTTTGACATAAATTGCTCTTCGTGCTTCTAAGTTAAGTTGCACTATAGCAATCCTAAATGAATTGCGAACAACTAGACCCCTCCCAACCCTCCCCTTACCAAGGGGAGGGCTAGGGTGGAGTTCATTACTCAAATAGGATGGCTATATATACCTTTTAAATATCACATATAGATCGGATAGCTCGTATTTGTCAAGTCAAATTTTGCCGTTATTTCAGTTAGATTCTTACTCTAATAATGTTAAGATTATTGACAACAAAATTATACCTGCTAAAAGTTATTATCAAATTACAACTAATTCTAATTGTTGACATAATAATGAAGATGTTTCTGGTAAAGTTTTGGTTAGAGCATAAATTAACGATTAGATAGGTAGAATTAGATTAATACCTAAAATATGAGTTCAAGTAAAAGTTTATTGAAAAATGAAAGTGTATCTGAAGTAAAATCAGAGGGTTAACTATTGAGGAACGCGAGAATGCGAATCTTAATCATGGGTGGCACCCGGTTTATCGGGGTTTATTTAACGAAAATTTTGGTCGAACAAGGTCACGAAGTTGTATTGTTTAATCGCGGTAAAAAGCCAGCACCAGTTGAAGGGATTCAACAAATTCATGGCGATCGCACTGACGCTTCGCAAATCAAAGAAAAGCTAGCTTCGGAAAATTTTGATGCCATCTTTGATAATAACGGTCGCGAATTAAGCGATACTCAACCTTTGGCGGATCTTTTTAAAGGCAAAGTGAAACATTTTGTCTATATGAGTTCGGCGGGAGTTTATCTGAAAACCGACCAATTACCGCACGTTGAAGGGGATGCAATTGACCCGAAAAGTCGCCACAAAGGTAAGCACGAAACGGAAGCTTACTTGCAAGAACAAGGATTGCCTTTTACTTCCATTCGTCCGACTTATATTTACGGGCCGCAGAATTATAATGATGTGGAAGCATGGTTTTTCGATCGCATCGCACGCGATCGACCTGTCCCGATCCCTGGTAACGGATTACACATCACCCAACTCGGTCACTGCAAAGACTTAGCCAAGGCGATGGCGGCGGTGTTGGGCAATGAAAATGCGATCGGGCAGATATACAATATTTCCGGAGAACGGTACGTCACCTTTGATGGACTTGCACGCGCTTGTGCAACAGCAGTTGGCAAGTCGGCTGATATAGAAATCGTGCATTACGACCCTAAAAAGTTTGATTTCGGCAAGCGTAAGGCATTTCCTTTTAGGCTTCAGCACTTTTTTGCTTCCATAGACAAAGCGAAAACCGAACTAAATTGGCATCCAGAATACAACCTTGTCGATGGATTGATCGATTCGTTAGTAAATGATTACCTCCCTTCCGGTCGAGGTGAAGCAGAAGTAGATTTCTCGGTAGATGATGAAATTCTCAAAGCAGTGCAAAGTTAATTGATAAGGTAAGGTGGGTACTGATTGCCCACCCTACTTTTTATTAGAGGTGAAAATGGCTTACAGTCAATTTACTTTAAGCAAAGTAAAAGAAGATTTTCACCTGACAACGGTGGAAGGTACGAGGTTTTTCCCAACCAATATAGAAGCGATCGCACCTAGCTCTAGATTAATGGCTATTTTAGAGGAATTACCTTGGGCAATCGCAGTAGATACAGAAAAAGCGCGGTCTGAGGTAATTATTAATCCAGTTTTGTTAGAAGTGCGACGCATTTTTGATCGAAGAATTAGCGTGTTCTCAGGTGAAGAATTTAACGTTGATGTTGCATCTGGATTAAACAGTGTTTGCGACTTTTTAATTAGTCTTTCTTCGGAACAACTGACAGTAGAAGCGCCTGCTGTTGTCATAGTAGAAGCTAAAAAATCGGATATCAAGTCAGGAATTGGACAATGTATTGCCGAAATGGTAGCTGCCCAAAAATTTAATGCAGCTAAGAATAAACCTATCCAAACAATTTTTGGTACTGTGAGTAGCGGTACGCAATGGCGTTTTCTCAAATTGGAAGAACAGACTGTAACAATTGACCTGACTGATTACCCGCTACCTCCTGTCGAACAAATATTGGGATTTTTAGTTTGGATGGTACAACAAAGTTAAAGAGAAAATTATTTTGTAGTGAGGACTTTAGTCCTCCCACTGTCATTAACTAAGGACTAAAGTCCTTACTACGAACCTAAATCTGAATTCTTCTTCAAAACATATCTTTCATCCAAGGATGAGAACTAGCAAATAATTGTGTTGCCATAGAAAGTGATTTTTCTGTTCCTTCTATTTGACCAGTTAATTGCAATTGTGCGGCAGTAAACAAACCTGAATAGAGGGGGGCAAGAGAACGAATATCAAGTTGTAAATCTCCTCTACCACCTTTGGTAACTTCTCCTTTTCCATTCGATACTTGCAAGATAAAGTTACCAGTATTTTCAGGTATCAAGCTGTCTTTTACTGCCAAATGCAACTCTGCTTCGATCGCATTCGGATAACCGCGCAGATTCAGCGCTTTTTCTAGATTGACGATTCGCAAAAACCACAATTCATGATTGCGGATGTTGGCGGTTTGTTCTGGCAGTAATAAAGTTCGCGGATCGATTTTGCCGGCATACCATCTAGCGTACTGAATTTGGGAACGATGATCGCCGATAAATGTCCATAAGCGATTGATGGCGGCTGGGGTTAAAGTTACCCAATCCCAAATTTGCAAATATGAAGTGTTTTTTTCAATTTTTTGACTGAAAATAATATAGCCTTCTGGTTGAGTTGGGGAACCAACAATATAGGCGTAAACTACATCTTCTTTGTGTTCGATAATTCTCTGCCAAATTCCTGGATGACGGTCTAAATTTCCGTTGTTTTGTATGGCTTGTTGGCGATAAATTGGTAGGAAAATATCGGGTTGAATGGTGGTGAGTTTTTCTAGAGGTAAAGTACGCTCGCTTAATTTAATACTCTGAGTCGGTACTTCCCAATAACAGCGACTTCCCGCTTGTTCGTATCCAGCTTGGCGGTAAAGCCGTTGGGTAGCGGGATAAAGGCTAGAAATTGGTATGCCTTGTTGATAAAGTTCTCGAACGGTGTTGCTTAAAAGTTCGATCGCGATTTTTTGACCTCGATATTCGGGAGAGATCCCAACTGCGGCGATTCCCGCCATCGGTAAAGATTTCCCACCAAACCACTGTCCCATTTGGTAAATCGCTAAACCACCAGCCACTTCTCCACTTTGACGGATCGCTCGAAAATTTTCTAAGTTAATGCGATCGCGATAAATTGGCCACTCACTGGCAGGAAGATTAAAACATTGGCAGAGAATTTTTCCTAATTTTTCTGCTTCTTCTGGATTGGCAACTTTACCAAATTCAGTTTGATATTCCATTGTGCAATTTTCGATTTTCGATTTTCGATTGGGAAAAGCTAAAGAAAATTAAATAATTCCCCCCACCTCCCCATCTGTTCATCCCCCCATTTTCCCAATCGCTTTATTCCCTTTTTTCTACTACTATGGTGAGATGAGCGACAACTGCACCGATCGCACCAATGGCAGCGATCACGGGAAACATTGCCGCGCCGACGACTCCTCCTACTACTCCAATTGTCATCGGAATTTCGATTAAAGTGCGTCCTTCTTCGTTTTTGATAATGATGCGGCGAATGTTACCTTGATGGATGAGTTCTTTGAATTTAGATACCAGGGTATCGCCGCTAATCTTAAACTCTTCCACGCTAACTTTTGGTTCCGGTTCGTTTCCCATCATTACTTCTGTTATCGTAGTTTCCATTTCGGGAGTAGTTTGATATACGGTTTTTGGTTCTTGATTTACCGTCACTTGGTCTTTAGGATCTGATTCAGAATACATAATTTTAACCTGCTTAGTTTTATCCACCATCCTAAGATAACTTGCCATTTATGAACGGGCATCACCACTGAGATTGATCCGAAAGGGTGATTCGATCGTCTCAGTTTAACGCGCCCATTGTTGCAAAATATAGTCATAAAATTTTTCTTTATCGACGGTTTCCATTGCCGCGATCGCGCGTCCGCCCGTTTCTATTTTAGTGCGACCCTGACTGACGCCGCTAGTAACGATCGCGGTTTCCCATTCTCGCAATTGATAAAATTCAGGATGCGCCAGATACGCTGTCGCTAATACATCCCAAAAATAATAATCTTGGGGAATCACGAGGGCGTAACATTGTCCCGCCAAATCGGAAAGGGGAAAACGGCGCTGCTTCCCAATTCTTTGCACGAATTGGGATGTCACCGGTACGTTGTTGGTAACATCTAAAGAACAGAGTACGATCGGTATTTTAGTTTGCCAAATTCTCTCCACCGCGATCGCATCCCAATAAGCATTCCATTCCGCCGAACCGTCATGTCCCGGTTCAATAGCACGTTCTACATTGCCGGGAACCTTCAGCGCACCTCCCATCCAAACAATTTTATCTATTTTTGTTTCGATATCTGGAGCCAGATCGATCGCCTTTGCTACCGTAGTCAAAGGGCCGGTGACGAGTAAAGTAACAGGTGTTGGTGCTTCTCTTAGCGATCGCACCATAAAATTTTCACCCGATTCCAATACTTTTGGTGTTTTAATAATCTCCCTTTCATTCAAAATTGGCAGATGGTCGATAATCAATGAATCTCGACGATACAATCGCGGAAAAGGATTGATTCCCCGCACCGTACTTTCTGCCACCGGTACTTCTTCGCCACCCATCAAATCTAAAATTTTGCGCGTTGCACTTACCGCCGCTTGAATATAACAATCTGCCGGAGTTACCACAATGCCGATCGGTTGCACCGATTCCATCGTCATTAACAGCATTACCGACAAAAAATCGTCAACTCCACCATCATGATCCATCAATACCAATTGTTTAGACATATGCGAAAATTCAGTTGAAGAAGAATTCAGAAGTCAGTAGTCAGGAGTCAGAATCAATCAGTCGGGTATTCTGACTAGCGACTGAATTGTTGCACCTTCAAATCATAGATTTGGAGGAGGTTTTAAACCCATTTATTCATCCACCAGTCGCACAGATAAAAATTCTGACTCCTGAATTCTGACGGGCGAGAATTATATTTGATAAAAATTTCCCTGCGCCCTCTAATTTTTCATCCAATGATACCGATCTGCTGATTAATTCGAGGTCTACCAAACCTTTCCCAAGCATTACCGCCACGCAAAAATAATTCCATCCAGCGAATAGTAGTGTCACCTCCAGAAGTAACCCAACCAGAACTTCCCGGCGAAAAAGCGAGAGTTCCCTCCGGTACTTTAAAACTCCCATCAGAATAAATAGCATCGCTTACTACATCGCCAACTCGAATTATTACTTTGCCTTCCGGTTTCAAATTTATACTATGAGCGGGAATCGTTGTTTTAATATTACCGTACCCATCAATCCAGGCTACTCGATTTGCTGGCGGATCGGGAATGCGATCGGGTGGCAAAACTTCTCCCAACACGCTAAAGTCTTCCTTTGCGATCGCAGCCGCCGCACTGGGAAATACATCGCGAGAGCGAAACTGAGAACCCCCCCGCGAAACTTTTACTAAATGCAAAACTCGTGCGTAATTTTTTACAAAAGAAAGAGTATAACCAGCATTAACACCCACTACCTTCACCCCATTAGGCAGCAAAGCATAAGTTAATCCTTCCCCTTCATTATTTTGTCGTGCTTCTGGGTCATCCTGACGGGGGGCGCAATTATGATAAATCAACCGTTCTGGTGGGCCAGGATTGAGACCCAGTTGAGCAATCCAAAAGCCAGTTGCTAAAGTACTAAAAGGAGGAACGGAAAGACAGTGGATTTGCGATGAGGGTAGCAGCATTAAAAGCCGCTGGCTCGCTTCTGCAAAAGCCGGGTCGCCATTGCCGTAATCTGCAATTAGACTGATATACATTTTTTGTTATGCCCCTTACAAAGTAATGATTTGTCACCAAAACTCGAGTTAATAAAAATTTAGAGTTTGACCTGTTATTAGTTAGTAGGCTAGTAGATAGCGGTAATCTAAATTGTATCGTTACTTAAATTTTTCAACAGTAACCATCACTTTATCCGCTAGCAACAGCTAGTATAAGTTTTTATATCTGAGATCGTTGCTCTTATTTCTGTAAATTTTGGTTAAAAACTTTGTAGAAAATCAGGAGGCAAAAATGTCTGCCGAAGCAGTTTACGATCCTACACTTCCTCGCACTATTGCAGACCTGATTCATCAATACGGAATCAGAACTGTTTTAAGGGAAATGGCGGCTTACTGCGAAGCCGAATGGGTGCAAGCAGCGATCAGAAGCGAACCTTCCGAACACTGGCTTCAGACCGGTCAGACCTTAAGTAAGATAGTAGAAACTTTCCCTTCAGAAGTATAAAGAATAACTCTTAAATACTTCTAAAGCAAACAGATGGGGAAGTTTGGGAAATATGTACTAGTGCAGCACCGCAGAAAAAACCACCAGTTTCATTCTTTCTCCCCCTGCCCCATACTACTTCAATTAGCAACTTAAATGCTGATTAGCCGATCGCTTCCTTTTAGTTAGTCCGGCTAAAAAAACCGGAGAACTATTGTAGGGGTAGGGAGAGAGAAAATAACTTTCCTTGTACGTTTCTTCCCGTTCGGTAGGCGTCTTATAAATTATCAGATATATTAATTTGAACTAAACCACAGTCTGCACCCCAAACTGTCAATTAAAAGTCGGCCAAATATCCTTTTATCAATTCACTTGAAAGCTGTCATCAGCCTTTCCCGCCGCACCCTGCACCCTGCCAAAATCGTAAACGTGACCGAGCTTAAGTAAACTGGTATTCAATTGCCGGAAGCCGCTTCTACCATCATGCGAGCGATATCTTTCATTTTGTATTTAGCCTCCCAACCAAGCACTTGCTTTGCTTTAGCAGGGTTACCTTGGCTGACGGCAATATCCGTAGGACGAAACAAACTAGTATCGGTAATTACGTGTTCTCGCCAATCTAGATTAACGCAAGCAAACACTTCTGCAACGAAATCTTCTAATTTGTGGGTTTCTCCGGTCGCGATCGCAAAATCATCAGGCCGATCTTGTCGCAACATAAGATACATCGCTTCTACGTATTCAGGAGCCCATCCCCAGTCCCGTTGAATCGAAATATTTCCCAGGTAAAGTTTTTCCGGCTTACCTGCGGCAATTGCACAAGCACTATAAACGATTTTTTGCGTGACAAAACGCTTCGGGCGAAGGGGCGAGTCGTGGTTAAATAAAATACCAGAACAAGCAAATAAATTATAAGCTTCTCGGTAGTTCGCCACTTCCCAAAACGCCGCCGCCTTCGCTACCGCATAAGGACTCCGGGGACGGAAAGGAGTTGTTTCATCCGCCGCTTGCTCGCCAGTATTGCCAAAACACTCACTAGAACCGGCATTATAAAACTTGATATTAGCACCCGTGAACCGAATCGCTTCCAACAGGTTGAGAGTTCCAACGGTAATGCTATCCATCGTTTCCACTGGCTGTTCAAAAGATAAACCTACAGAAGTTTGTCCAGCCAGATTATAAATTTCATCGGGTTTTACTTTATTAATAACTTGTAAGACGCTGCGGAAGTCGTTGAGCGCCATTGATTCTACTTTTAGCTGGTGGCGAATCCCCAACCGTTCTAAATTATGGAAACTCGATACTTGGGCATCCCGCGATGTCCCACACACTTCATATCCTTTATTTAAAAGCAATTGAGCCAAATAAGCGCCATCTTGTCCAGAAATACCGCAGATTAATGCTGTCTTCATAAATTAATTAACTGAATCACGTAATTACGGTATGAATGATGCCAGGAAAAGCTATTTCTAGCATTGTCGTGCGTAAACGATCGTTCAAACAATACAGTCTTATTGTTACCATACAACTCGATGGATTCGCTGCAAAAAACCTTGCTGGCTTGACTAAAAATGGGAAAAATGCCGATCGAGCAAGGTCGGTCTATTAAAAAAGAAGGAAATGCCAAATAACAAAAAACCTAGAGCGCTTCTGCTCTAGGTTGGTTTGGTGTGTGAGGAGTGAAAGATATATTCCTATATTGATCGCTGAGAATGGCACTGGTGTGGCGCTCATATAACAATGTTATGAACGGGAGGATGGAGAAATGGATTGACAACTGGAATCCGATATTTTTCGCTGTCAGGTTGAACATGAGAGCAAGAGTTTTCTAGCTTCACCTCGCTTATCTTCGTAAGCTCCTGATATAAGTTAATCGCAGAAGCAACTAAAAGATTTTTTATTTTCATCGCATCCCGACTCTGCCAAAATTCAAATATGCGATCTCTCCCATCATTCAAAGTTTCGGGATTTATTTGATAAACATCGAGCGGTTGAATACCTTTAGCTATTACTAATTGAGTCCGCTTGATATCTAACGCTAATAATTTTAGAAGTAAACCGAGAATTTTAATAGGGCTGACTTCTCCGTTTTTTTCCATTGGTATATTTATCCCCAGCGCTCTTTTGATATGCTTGCTGCATAAAAGGGTTCTTTGCTTTAACTCCAACAAATCCGAATCATTTGCAGTAAATTTACGTTGAGGATCGAGCAAATTAGGAATTCCTAAAGCTAATAATGCTTCTATTTTTAAGGTGTGAGTTTTTAGGTCGGGCAAAAAAACTTTTCCATCGCCGATCTCTAATTTATTATTCCATTCATGCCAATCTTCATTCCGAAAATATTCACCATCATGAATTAAATAATAATGAGTCAATAAACGATCGTAATATCCCCGGTCGTCCAATAGCTTTAATTGAGGAGTAACTTCTACTCCGTAACGTTGTTTTAGGAAATATTTGTGCAGTTTGTTACGCTCTTCATCGCTCGGGGATGGTTTGGCTAATAAATTTTTGTATTCTATTTCGTTAATATCTGGAGCATTGGCCACAGCTTCGGCCAAATTTAATTCCATTTGACGGCGAATTTTCTTCATCTGCTCTTTGGTTGCTTGAGAGTTTTTATTTTTGCGATCGAACTCTTTTTGCAACTCAAAAATATCTAAAATCAACTTTTTCCTGAGTTCGCCATTATTAGCAGGCGTCGCTAAAAATGCCATCCTTAGCTGTCGGATGCGTTCTTTCGGGAAATGATTACCGATCGCATTTACCAAATGTCCTTCCGCAATCAACCCTTCTAGCATCGATTGACGATATAAAGTAATAGAAGCATTGACTCTCGCTGCTAACTTAGCCCATGTTCTCAGGTGAATGGGATCGTAAGCTAAAGGTAAATCTACGTTAACTTTATAAAATGGACTTAGCAAAGCGAGATTTTCTTGATGGTTTTCTTGATACCAATAAGATAACACTCGATAATTTTTACTCCCGCTACCAATTAGCCCGACTCCTCGCTTGGCACACCAAATAATTCGCGGCACGTTAGCACGTACTCTGGCTAATGCTTGTCGCGCTTCCGAGTCGGGAATTACTCCTTGGAAAATACCGTAAACTCGGTCAAAATGTTTCACGTCAATACTCACTCCCGTACCGAGACTGGGAGTAACAAAAACTGCATCATAGTTGGAACATTTGGTATTAATATTTTCAATAAAATTCATCGCTTCGCGATCGGGCGTAGTAGTGGTTTGGCTGCTGACTACTAAAGTTTTTGGATATTTATTAAGTAACTGTTCTAGACGTTGTTTGATGTAGCTTTCGATGGTTTCACAACTATAACGTCCGGAACGACTATCGGTAGTAACGTAACATTTTTTTCCGGCAATCAAATCGAGTTCGAGTTGATGAATTAGTAAAGTTGGGTTGGGAGTGTCGTAAAAGGTAACATCCCATCCGTTTTCTGGCTTCCATTCATTTACGGTTACCCAAGGATTGATTTCAATCCCGGCTAATCCTTTGAGATAATCTAGGGAAATATCTGATAAGTCGGCATCTTGAGCTATTACTAAACCATCAGTTTGTAGGACGGTAGTGATTAGTTGCTGGAATACTTTTAATATTTTGATGCGTTTTTCTTGGCAGGTATCGCTGTTGAGGAGATGCCACAAAGATTGTTCGATTTCATCCAAAATTACGATCGCACCTTGCCACTGTTCGGGGTTCAGCTTCCAAATCGAATCTAGGCAAAGACCGATTGATTGGGGTATAAGGCACGGGGCATGGGGCATCGGTAATGCTTCTCTGCGATTGATTCCCCAGTTGATGCCGATTTTTTCACATAAAAAACGTCCTAGTTGGATGCGGTGAGTAAGTAGTAAAACTGGTCGATCGCGTTTTTTGGCTTCTGCCACTAACGGTAAAAGTGCGGAAGTTTTGCCAGTTCCTTTCGCAGATTTGACACCAACTAATCCAGATTCGGGAAAAGGTAATTTTTCTAAATAACGACGGTTGAATGTTAGTGTTGGAGTATAGGTTAATTCCGTGTGGGGTTTGGTTTTCACTAAGTCAGTTTCTAAGTCGAGGCTAGCTTGATAAACTACCTCGAATGCTTGATTACCTCGAGCAACGATAAAATCATCAATACCTTTTTCTAATCCGGGAAGTCTAATTACTTTTACCGGGCAATTTTGTTCTTCTAATAATTCCCCTAGTTGCGCGATCGCGTGATTAACAGCCTTAACTTTATTTGGTTGAGTTTCATAATCAAAACAGATATAAAATGTTCGCAAAGATTCGGTAAAAACTGCGAATTCTGGAATTAAGTTTCGGCAAATTACTCTGCCTTTAATATCTTTAGTAACGCGATAACCACTGGTAATTCCCGGTATGGCAAAAGCAGCATATCCATTACTCAAAAGAGTAGCGGCTTTTTTTGCTCCCTCGCAAATAATTATCGGGATATTTTTTTCGATTACCCATTGCCAAAAACCAACTGCTTCTCCTTGTTCTGTAATGACGATGTTCTCCGGGATGGGAAAGTGATAGCGATCGGCAATTTGTCGCCAAATGTCAAGGGTCACCCGCAGGCAAAAAATCCTCGTCGGAGTACAGGGGGGATGTTCGTATTTAATTAACTTATCTTCTTCTGTTTGTCTGGGGCAATTTGGCTTATAGCAACCCCATTCCATCTCATGCCAATTATTCAGGGGATCGAGTCCCGAACACCACCAGCCGCCTTGAGTGCAATGAGTATATCGACGCAGCCACCACTGGCTTACTTGTCCGGTGTTGGCGCGAGGAATGCGATCGGATATGAATAAATACTCATAAGCAGCAATTCCTTTCAAAGAAATAAAATTTAGCCTCGCTAGGTGAGAGTCAATCCCACTCGATCGGACTAATTCTTGATAGTGTTTGGGATCTAGACTACTCGGACGCATCGGTAAAATATCTAATTCACTTGAAGAATCAACAGTTTCAGCCATTCCGCATTTTTCCTTCCACACGCTATTTGTGGGGTATGTGGCCTTATTTTAACCACTGAACCACTACCTGTAGAGGAGTCGCGAAGTAGCGGGATCTAAAACCCTACCATGCTTCGGAACAAATCGCACTAGTTGAGAGGATGGGGAGGTGGGAGGATTGGGGGATGGGGAGATGGGGAGATGGGGAGATGGGGAGATAAATACAATTAATTTTCATCCTTCATCCTTCTGCCTTCAGACTTCATCCTTTTTTTGTTAGTCTTAGAAAGCTCACTACAAAATAGAAATAGTAGAAATAGAGTCGGGACAATGGTTGAAAAAATACTAAATAGAAAAGAAAAAATATTCGATCTTTGGTCATTTTCTTATGATTGGCTGTTTCCTTCCGTGTTTTATCAAGCCGTTCACCTTAGATTATTAGAATATGTAAATTTACCAGAAAATCCGGAAGTTCTAGATCTGGGATGCGGAACCGGACAACTACTCAATCGTTTAGCAACTAAATACCCTGATTTGCGAGGTAAGGGACTGGATTTATCAGCGCAAATGATTCGCCAAGCTCGTCAGCGAAATTGTCATCGTCCGCGTCTTATTTATATTAAAGGTAACGCCGCCGAACTTCCTTTTGCCGAGCGCCAATTCGATGCCGTTTTTAATACTTTAAGTTTTTTACACTATCCTTTACCAGAGCAAGTTTTCCAAGAAGTAAGTCGAGTTTTGCGCCCAAATGGAAAGTTTTATTTAGTTGATATTACTACGCTTAAAAGAGCGGAATCTCATCTTAATCCTGTAACTGTTATGCCCGGTAATATCCGATTTTATAGTTCTCAAAGTCGCGAAAATTTAGGAAAACAAGCAGGATTGCGTTGTTTGGGCCATTACTATTTGTTAGGATTAGTTATGTTGACAATATTTGCCAAATAGTATATAAACCCAAAGATGCTAGGATTACTTACTAACTAAAGGAATGAGAATGCTTTCAGCAATATTATTTGATTTAGATGGAACGCTAGTTAATACTGACCCTTTGCATTTTAGAGCTTGGCAGGAAATTTTAAGAGAGTACGAATTAGAAATTGATACGGCATTTTATCAAACTAGAATTAGCGGTCGTCTCAATCCTGTTATCGTGCAAGATATTCTGCCCCATCTTTCATTAGAAGAAGGGGAAATATTAGCAGAAAATAAGGAAGCTCGATTTCGAGAACTAGCACTATTATTACAACCTTTGGCAGGACTCGATCGCTTACTTTTTTGGATAAAAGAACAAGGGTTAAAAGTAGCGCTGGTAACTAACGCGCCTCGGAAAAACGTTGATTTTATGCTATCGGTTTTAAAGTTAAAAGAAACTTTTCCTACTGTAATTTTGGCGGAAGACTTGAAAGCTGGTAAACCCGACCCCGCGCCTTATCAGTTCGCTTTAGAACTGTTGAACCTTCATCCAGAAGACGCGATCGCATTTGAAGATTCTCCTTCCGGAATTCGTTCCTCTGTAGGAGCGGGTATTTTTACGATCGCAATTGCCTCTACTCACGATCATTTGATTTTAGAAAAAGCCGGAGCAAACAAGGTTATTGTAGATTTTACCGATGAATTTTTGGCAGATTTTTTAAATACAAAAATAGGAAATTTAACTGTTTCATAATTAAAAAAAATTCAGAACTCAGAATTCAGAATAATGACTTTTGAATTCTTTCTTAGTTCTGTTTTTTGTTCCCAGGTTCAACCTGGGAACGAGATCTGGGAGGTAGAACCTCCCTTGCTACCAGATTCATCAACTCATCAAACAGAATTCTATTCTGAATTCTGAATTCTGACTCGGAGAATTCTTTCTCTATTCTGGCAAATCAACCTGAACTGGTTTGGCGTGCCAAATATCTTGGCAGTAATCTTGAATAGATCGATCGGACGAAAATTCACCCGTGCGAGCTACATTCAAAATAGCCATTCGAGTCCAGTTTGCTCGATCTTTATACGCTTGGCTAACTTTTTCCTGACATTCAATGTAAGATTGATAATCAGCCAACAGCAAATATTCATCTCCAATCAGCAAAGATTCTACAATTGGTCTGAACAAATCCCGTTTGTCAGGAGAAAAATAACCGGAGGAAATCAAATCGATTACTTGCCGCAATTCTGGATTGCTATTGTAGTAATTCCAAGGGTTGTAACCCTTCCTTTTTAAATCAACAACTTCTTGGGCATTTAAACCAAATAAGAAAAAGTTTTCTGCTCCTACTTCTTCGCGAATTTCGATGTTAGCGCCGTCTAAAGTGCCGATCGTAATTGCGCCGTTCATGGCAAATTTCATGTTACCAGTTCCGGAAGCTTCTTTGCCAGCAGTCGAGATTTGTTCGGAAATATTGGCGGCTGGATAAATTCGCTGACCTAATGATACGGAGAAGTTGGCTAAGAAGGCAACCTTAATGCGATCGCCTACATCCGGGTCATTATTTACGACTTTTGCCACCGAGTTGATTAACTTAATAATCAGTTTGGCTAAGTAGTAACCTGGTGCGGCTTTTCCGGCCAAAATAAACGTGCGGGGCAAAATGTCGAGATTGGGATTCTTTTTGATGCGATCGTACAACGTAATAATATGCAGTACGTTCAATAACTGCCGTTTGTATTCGTGAATTCGCTTGACTTGAATATCAAATAAGGAGTCGGGATTCACTTTAATATCGTTGTAAAGCCAAATGTAGTCTGCTAATTCTTGCTTATTTTGGCGCTTAATTGCCGAAAAGCGATCGCAAAATTCTTCATCATTTACAAATCCCTCTAATTGCTTTAGTTCATCCAATCGATTAACCCAACCATTACCGATTTTTTCAGTAATCAATTCCGACAATTTAGGATTACTCAACAAAAGCCAACGTCTTGGTGTAACGCCGTTCGTTTTATTATTGAATTTTTCCGGGGTTAACTCATAAAAATCACGCAAAACGTTTTGCTTCATTAACTCCGTATGCAGCGCTGCCACGCCATTAATTGAATGACTACCAACACTAGCTAAATGCGCCATCCGAACGTATTTTTCTTGTCCTTCTTCAATCAATGACATCCGCCTTATCCGAGCATCATCGCGGGGAAACTTGCTACGCACTTCATTTAAAAAGCGGCGATTAATTTCGTAAATTATTTCCAAATGGCGCGGCAACAAACGCTCGAACAAACTAACAGGCCAACGTTCCAAAGCTTCCGGTAATAAAGTATGGTTAGTGTAAGCAAAAGTGTTAGTAGTAATGTGCCAAGCTTGTTCCCAATCAAAATCATGCTCGTCCATCAGCAATCGCATCAATTCCGCGACGCCGATCGATGGGTGCGTATCGTTTAATTGAATCGCGGTTTTTTCGTGTAAATTCTCTAAAGATGAATAAACTCTGCGATGAGTATTAATGATATCGTGTAAAGAACAACTCACGAAGAAATACTGTTGTTCTAACCGCAATTGCCGCCCCTGAGATGTATTGTCATTGGGATAAAGAACTTTAGAAATATTTTCCGAATATATCTTGTCAGTTACCGCACCCAAATAATCACCGCTATCAAAAACTTGGAAGTTAAATTCTTCACTTGCTCCCGCTTTCCAAAGCCGCAAAGTATTTACCGTATTGTTGTGGTATCCCGGTACTGGCGTATCGTAAGGCGTTCCCATCACTTGCCTTTCGGGAATCCAACGCACTCGATAATTGCCTTTTTCATTGTAATAAGCTTCTGTATGTCCGCCGAAGTTTACTTTTACTGTTAATTCCGGGCGGCGAATTTCCCAAGGGTTACCAAACCGCAACCATTTATCGGGATGTTCTACTTGAGCGCCATCTTTAACCCACTGATCGAAAATACCAAATTCGTAGCGAATACCGTAACCAACAGCGGGAATTTGTAATGTAGCTAGCGAGTCTAAAAAACAAGCTGCCAAACGTCCTAAACCTCCATTACCGAGTCCTGGTTCTGCTTCTATTACTCTTAGATCGTTGAGATTTAGTTTGCATTCTTGAATGGCTTTTTCGGCTTTTTCATACAAACCCAAGTTAAGTAAATTGTTGGCTAATTGGCGACCCATCAAAAATTCTGCTGATAGGTAATATACTACTTTGGGTTTTCGTTCGATGTAAGTTCTCTGGGTATTAATCCAGCGATGCAGTAGACGATCGCGCACGGTATATGCTAATGCCATGTAGTAATCGTGGGGTGTCGCCCAAGATTCATCTTTGGCTAAAATATAATAAAGATTATCCAAAAAAGCCCTTTTTATGGTTTGGACGCTCATCCCAGTGCGATCGTCCTCCACTTGAATTTCCTGGGGGGCGGGAGGAGTAATTGCTTCTTTTAGTTCGCGGACAGATTGATACTCGCTTTGAGTCATTGTAAGTCTCCTAATCTGATTCTGGCTGATTACCAACCAGTTAAAACATCAAAACCAATTTGTTTTTCTCTTGCTTATGGTAGAAAAATTTAGTTTTGCCAGTTGAGTATTGGTAATAGAAAATAAAAAATAGAGAATTTTTTTTCATATACTCAATAACTACAAGTTACGAAAATGACCGAACAAAACCCTGATAACTTGCCAAAATCAACCGATGCGGTACTGGGTGGACAATTTTCACAACCTAAACTCTATGATGCCGTATTAGGTGGACAAATTCTACAACCGAAAATAGAAGAGGAGGTAAAAAATAATTCTAACCCAACCGAGAAGAGGGTCTTTAACGCCAAAGAACTAACCCTATTTGGTTGCGACAAATGTAAATCTTGGCGAAGTCCCACCAATCATGATTGGACGCTTCACTGTTCTCAGTGTGGCAAGTTTTTTGAATACGGTGGCTGTTCCTGTGATGGATGTTGTGGTGAAGGAACTTATGCTGGTTTTGGAGGGGGTGAAGAGTTTTATACAATTTAAAGTTTTTTGTCAATTGTTGATATTTTTATCGTTCAATGGTAAGGAATAAATTATCCTAGATTTGCTTTATCTCTTCTAAAATTGCTTGGGGCGAATCTAGATTTTCTTTCTCTCCGAAGAGTTGGGTAGCTTTTTCTAGATTGGCGATCGCATTTTGTCGATCTGATGATTGTCAGTAAACAAAATGCGATCGCAATAACTTTATACTTAATAAAGGATAAAGTTGAATCGCTGGCTCAATTTGTACTATTACATTCAAGCCGATCGCTCAAGTTTATACTTTTTTAAAGCTTTTTGAATTGGCTTGATTCAGCAAATTTGCTAAATATACGAGTTCTTTTTCTGCTAAATTTTTCGATATGGGAAGATATAAAAACTGCTCGTTTACTTGTTTTGGCATTAAGGCATTTACCGTGCAGTTCTTCTCTCCATAGTAACCGTCATTGAGATGAATTATACTGGTGTTACCTCTAGTTGAATCAAAGCCTTTATTTCGCAAGTTTTCTAT
Source organism: Leptolyngbyaceae cyanobacterium (assembly GCA_036703985.1). Classification (GTDB taxonomy): domain Bacteria; phylum Cyanobacteriota; class Cyanobacteriia; order Cyanobacteriales; family Aerosakkonemataceae; genus DATNQN01. Next base: position 68,126 of record DATNQN010000068.1, on the reverse strand, counting down.
TAAATTTTCCGGGCAATCGGTTAAAATTGGCAACACCCAAAATGAGTGGAAAATTGCCTTACTACCAGGACAAATTATTTCAGGGTCTAAAAGAGAAATGAAGAAACGGGCTTTTGATTCTCTTCGTTCAAAATAGCCATTATCAAAATTGTTGAGTCTCCGCCACAAAAGAGAGACCATAGTTTGGGGAGGACGATATCTGATTTTGCTAAGAATATCTCCTTTATAAAAACCCCTAGTGAGAGAATTGATCGTAGAATCTATATTCCAACCTAGTAATTTGATTAACCTGATTAAATAATAGTAAATCCAAGGTAATGAAAGCAATTTAAGCACAAAGTATTTCAATACTCGCTGGCAAAACCACCACTCGCTGCGCTGGGGATATTTTTCTGCGATCGCGCTCATTTTTTCGGCAAGTTTTTTGTCTCGAATGCAGGCAATTGCTCCCCCCAAAGCAGTACAAGATTTAATTGGCCCAAAACTGAATAAACTTACATTGGCTTCTGGGTTACCACAATATTTGTCCCCGCAGAAAGCTTGAGCGCAATCTTCTACTAAAATAAGTTGATATTTTTGGCAAAGTTTAGTAATTTCTGTCAAGTTAATCACTGAACCGAATAAATGAGCAACCAGAATAATTCGAGTTCGGGAAGATATTAAATTTTCAATTACCTGAATATCCGGTGCGAGGGTATCTAAAGATATATCAATTGGTATAGGTACTAAATTGTGTCGTTTGATAATTTCTACCATATCGCCAATATTAACAGCAGTCATCAAAACTTCTGAGCCGGAGGGTAAGTTTAATGATTGCAATAGTAAATCAAACGCTGTTCTTACGGAAAGAGTGACCAAAACTTGTCGCTCGTTTTTTGCAAAATCTTTCAGTATTGTCGGGAGTGCTTGTTGAGGCTTATAAAAAAACGAAAAAAGACAGAAAACTAAGTCTGCTATGCTGATATGCAACGGTAATCTGGGATGTAAGCGAGGGAAATTCATGAGAACCAGTTTAGGAAATAGGATTGCAATATGGTTAGCGATCGCCAAATTAATCGGGGTGTCAATGTAAAATAAATGTAAGGTAGCATCTATATTGTGAAGTTGACTGGAAGCTGAACAAGGCTTGGCAAAAAAAATTTACAATTATCAGAGCCAGAGTAGTAAAAATGATTAATCCTGATTTTGCCAACAACCCTCCTTTAATTTTGATAGTAGACGACCAAAAATCTTTGCGCTTACTGTTACATCAGGAGATGAAAAAAGAAGGATATAGAGTGGCAGAAGCTTTGAACGGTGAAGAGTGTTTGGAATTAGTTAAACAAATCGAACCGGATATGATTTTACTCGATGCCATCATGCCTGGAATAGATGGTTTTGATTGCTGTGCCCAGTTAAAAAAACTTTTAAGTGATGATTGCCCTCCTATTTTAATGATTACTAGTTTAGACGATCCGGCTTCAGTAGATCGAGCTTTTGAAGTTGGGGCAACGGATTTTGTTACAAAGCCTATTTTTTGGGCGGTTTTGCGTCAGCGAGTCCGCCATTTGCTCAAAAATAACTGGGCAATGAAGGAACTGCAAAAACAAATAGAACGGGAACGTTTGCTGGCACTAAAACTGGAAGCAGCGAATCGAGAGTTAGAAAGACTTGCTTCTGTAGATGGGTTAACTCAAATTGCTAACCGTCGCTGTTTTGACGAATACTTACAAAGGGAGTGGAAACGATCGCAAAGAGAGCAATTACCTTTGTCTTTAATTTTATGCGACGTAGATTTTTTTAAATTGTACAACGATAGTTACGGACATCAGGCTGGTGATGAATGCCTGCGGTTAGTAGCGAATGCGATTCGCGAATCTGCAAGGCGTCCCGCTGATTTGGTATCTCGGTATGGAGGAGAAGAGTTTGGCATTATTTTACCCAACACCGATTCGGTAGGAGCGATTCAAGTAGCAGAAGCCATTCGCGAAGCAGTGAAAGCGCTTACGATACCTCATAGCGGTTCTCAATTTAGCCAGTTCATTACGATAAGTTTGGGAGTAGCTAGTGTAATACCCCGTCCTGATTCGGCGATGAATTTATTAATTTGTTCCGCAGATCGCGCTCTTTATGAAGCGAAGTTTGGCGGACGAGATAGAGTGGTATTTCATCCGAGTTTTTCGATAGATGATAGTTATTATTTTACGAAAAATGGTTCTGTTTTTAAGTATTGAAGAATAATTGAGAAGCCATAATACAGAATTAAGAATCAATTAGTGGGGACTCGGAGACTCACCAATAATTATAGACCGCTAAATATTAAATTTGGCGGGGGTCTTAAACCTATTTATTCATCCGCCAGTCATAGAGAATTCATACTGAATTCTGAATTCTGACTCGAAGAATTCTATTTAGATAAACGATTAATTGGGCGCGATCGCTTCGCTGGCGTCCGGCTATATAAAGATTTTTTATCTTGTTCGGGGTCGTGAACTGGCTGGGGAAAGGGGAACGGACGATCGCGCCAACTTTCTCCCTTCTCCCTCTCCCCTAGCCCTAGCTGAAAAAATTCGAGTTTTTACCACGAGCAGTTACCCTAATTGGTATCATTAGGCATACCAGGGTGCGCTTGCCTGTGGTGAACCTTTGCAGTTAAATATTTTTTGGCGATCGAACAAACGTGCATCACGCAAATCAACACACCCCTTACTTAAGCAACCTGTTTTCAGAAAATAGGGAAGAAATATTGGGAAAAGTTCCTCTGAAGCGGATCGCAATTTTACGCGCATTGCCGGGATTGGGGGACTTTCTGTGTACGGTGCCAGCATTGCGATCGCTGCGTGCGGCTTTTCCACAAGCAGAGATCGTGCTGATTGGCGTGCCGTCAGTCAAACTATTAGTAGAACGCTTCAAACACTACTTAGATGAACTGGTAGAATTTCCTGGTTACCCCGGATTGCCGGAAGTGCCAGTACAACCGCCAGAAATTCCGGCTTTTTTGCAAGTAGTGCAACAGCAGCGTTTTGACCTCGCGATCCAAATGCACGGGAGTGGCGTGATTACAAATCCGCTGACGGTGCTGCTAGGGGCAAAATATAGTACGGGTTTCTTTATGCCCGGTTATTATTGCCCGGACGAAATCCGCTTCTTGCCTTACCTGCCCTACGAATCAGAGGTGCGGCGTTATTTGCGATTGCTGGAATTTTTGGGTATTCCTTCTCAAGGAAAAGAATTAGAATTTCCTTTGTGGCCAGAGGATAAGGAAGCGCTGCTGACAATTGATGAAGTTCGCCAACTTACGCCAGGGAGTTACGCCTGCATTCATCCCGGTGCCAGTACGCCAACTCGCCGTTGGTCGCCGGAAGGATTTGCCGCCGTAGCAGATGCCCTAGCTGCTCGCGGATTCACTATCGTCATTACTGGGACGGCAAAAGAAGCTGAATTAACGGCAAAAGTAGCCTCTTTGATGGAGTCTCCCAGTTTAAATTTAGCTGGGCGCACGAATTTGGGCGCTTTAGCTGTTCTGTTAAAGAATGCTCGTTTGTTGATCTGCAACGATACGGGAGTTTCTCATCTGGCAGCAGCATTAAAGTTGCCCAGCGTCATTGTTTTTACTCAATCCGATCCGAGTCGGTGGGCTCCTCTAGATAGCGATCGCCATCGCGCCATCTACCACACTAACGATACTACTACTGCGACTGCGATCGCCGAAGCACTCGACTTACTGGAAAAATATACTGCCTCAACGAGGTGACACCCCTACGGGTAAAATTTTCAGCATCTTTTTAGCCAGCGGAGCGATCCGTTGGCTTAATCGTTTGTCGCCATCACCGCCTTGACTGTTGATATACATCACATAACAGTATGAGTCAAGTCACAGTTAACTAAACTTAACAATATGTTATATTTATTTACAGAGGAACTCAAACAGGAGAAACAAAAATGGCGATCGTAATTGCACTGTTAGTGGTTGGCTGGGCTGCTGCTGCGGTAATCGGTACTCAAGCTTACTTCCGAGGAGAACAGACCAAGCCAATCCACGAACGTAATTGGCGTTCTAAATCTTTTGAAAAGCTGGCTTACGGAATTACCGGTACCGAGATAGACTACAGCAAGCGGGTTCCTGCCTACAGCTTGGATGCTTATGCCAGCAACAATTTGCCGAACTAAAAGCAATGGCAATTCTCAAAATCATTAACCCCAGTAGGGATACTGGGGTTTTCGATCGCGATCGTTCTCGGATGGGGACATTTGGAAAAAGAACGCTCTTTTTAAACCTCAGAAAGCCGGTTTCTTCAAGAAACCGGCTTTCTACATACCGTTAAAATTGCTACATTTAAACCAATATTTTTGCCAAATTTACGTAATAATGCGATCGCATTAGTTTGAGATTAATTAAATTTTTAGCTAAACGCGATCGTTTGTGCGAGTTTTCAGGGAAAGATCGTAATTATAATTATACCTGCTCCTCATCAATACTATGATTGCAAACTTCCCAGATTTCTCCCAGCACGGCTATCAAGTTGAACGAGAACTAGGTCACAATCGCGCCTGCGGTCGAGTTACTTACTTGGCAAGCAGTATAAATACTCAATTACCAGTAGTAATTAAGCAATTTCAATTTGCCCAATTAGGTAGTAATTGGTTGCACTACGATAATGTAGAACGAGAAATTCAACTGTTGCGACATCTCAATCACCCCAGCATTCCCCGTTACATCGATTCCTTCCAAACTACAACGGGTTTTTGCTTAGTACAGGAGTATAAACAAGCTCCATCTCTCGCTCAACTGCAACTATTCAAATTAGAAGAAATCAAGCAAATCGCCATAGCTGTTTTAGAAGTTTTAGCTTATCTGCAACAACAAATTCCTCCAATAATTCATCGGGATATTAAACCTGAAAATATTTTAGTTGACCGTCAGGAACGACTGAAAATTTACCTAGTTGACTTCGGATTTGCTCGCAGCGGAGGAGGGGAAGTTGCAGTCAGCAGCGTAGTCAAAGGTACCTTGGGATTCATGCCACCAGAACAGTTATTCAATCGCCAACTAACAGAAGCTTCCGATCTTTACAGTTTAGGCGCAACCCTAATTTGTTTATTGACCAAAACGAAATCAACCGAAATCGGCAACTTAATAGATGAAAATTATCGCCTCAACTTCAAGCATTTACTACCACAGTTAAGCCCGGATTTCATTCAATGGCTAACCAAAATGGTAGCGCCTAATTTAAAAGATCGCTTCCCTAATGCTGCCGATGCTTTGTCAGCAATTAAGTCAATTAATATCATCAAAAACCCTAACCGATCCGCCAAGCCAGTTGCGATTAGCAACACATCTGCGATCGCTACGGTTGTATGTATTGTAACAGGGGCAATATTTTCGGGATTGCTCGTCGAAAATATGTCGCTGAGAAATATAGTATCTATGCAAAGAGAGCGAATCTACGAAACCAGCTATTTTTCTCCAGGCTCAACAGAATTGAAGAACCTACTCCTCAAAACTCGCCAATGTCCTGAGTGCAACTTATCAGGCGTCAACTTGCAAAATAGACAACTAGAAAGTGCTAACTTAAACCGGGCTTCCTTATATTACGGGAACTTAGAAAATATCAACTTACAACGTGCGGATCTGCGAGGTACTAACCTATCCGGTGCCAATCTCAAAAATGCCAAATTAAGCGGTGCAAACTTTGGTTATGCCAACTTTAATTCTAGCATTTTAGAAGGCGCAGACTTAAGCGGTGCTAACCTCTGGGGTGCCAAGTTAGAAAATTACGTTTATCTCAAAAACGCTAACTTAAAAGGTGCTAATTTAGCATACAGTTACATGACGGGTACTTATTTGGGAAATGCAGATTTGAGGGGTGCTAATCTCCAAAGTGCATCGTTAAGCGGAGCTTTTTTGGGAGGAGCAAATCTTGGCAATGCCAAACTTATCGATACTGATTTGACAGGTGCAAACTTAGCAAATACAGATTTAGAAAAAGCCAATTTACAAGGTGCAAAACTACCAAATGCTAACTTATTAGGTGCTTACTTAGAAGGGGTCAATCTTAGAGATTCTTACTTAGAAAATGCTGATTTGAGAGGAGCAAATCTCAGAAATGCCAACCTCAAAGGAGCTTATCTAAGAGGTGCAAATCTCAGGGGTGCTAACTTGCAGGGCGCTAAATTAAATGGAGCGAATCTTAGAAATGCCAACCTTAAAGGCGCTACCATGCCGAATGGTTCGATTTATAAATAATCTAAGCTGTTAGTTACAAATACGGTCAAATCAATTCAAAATTCAAAAAATAGTCAATTCTCCCCCCTAACTCCGCTGAAAAAGCAAGTCTATTTCACTCATGCTAAATTTACAGTAGATTCTGGTTACCTCAAATGCAGGATAGAAACCCGATTTCTTGAAAAAATCGGGTTTGGAGAGTAGCTCGTTTACCTAGAAGGCTCTGTAAATCTGCTAAATAAAAACGCTCGTTATCAAGTAAAATAAATAATGAGCGTTAATTTTTTACGTCTAGAATTTTAGATGCGATCGCACTTCTAAGCTACTTATTCCCCGCCATTGCAATTGCTCCCGTTTCTTCGCTAATTCTTAACCCAGTCCCTTCATTAGGAAGCATATTTTTGCCAGCACTATTCCCAATTGAAAAACTACCAGTAGTAATTTCCATTTTTCTGGCATTTTTATCTCTATCTTCTAAAGCGATCAACCCACTTGTCAGTCCAAGCGCACCGAGAATTCCCAAAGAATATTCAGTAAAAGATGCTTTTAGTAAAGGACACATTACTGTTAATAGTAAAGTCGCAACATAACCGTTAAATTGTTTTCTGCCACCTAAACAATGAAAAAAAGAGTTTCCTTGTGATTGCTGCGCGTTCATGGATTTTGATGAGTAGACAGTTGTTTATACTTGATATTCTCATCAATCAAGTGGCACTGTGACAGTACCCCGCTGGGATACTTTTACTGGTATTTTCTGGCATACTATGTGAAACTCACAGAAGTATCACAAACCGGTCAATGTTATTCCTAACGCATCGCCAGGATAGATATGTGCGTTCGCCTTAGAGGTAACGAGAATGTATTACACCTTTATCAGCGTTAATTTAGGAGCAGTATTTTTAGTATTGCTAGTGTTTGGTATCCTGCAATGGTTACACGTACCAACTGGTAGCTTTTTAGACTGGGTAGTTGCGGTGGCGATTTTTGAGTGGTTGTTGGTAATTGTCACCGTACCGTGGAACGTTCATTTTGAGGCGAAAGAAGTCATTACAGAAGCAGCACAGTCTACAGAAAAAGGAATTACAGTCGATCGCAAACAAGTTGATTATGCCAAAATGGTAGAGAAGCGATCGCTCTTCGTTGCCATTGCGCTACATCTGCTTTCTGCGATCGGATTTTATGCTTTAGCTGCGGCTGGTATTAGTACGATCGGTTACATTAGTTCTGGAGCAGCTTTGCTATTAACTTTATTGCGTCCTGCGATTCGCGGTTACCAATATTTAGCAATGCGATTGGCGATGATTCGGGAACAGGTAAAATATCCCCGCGAAGATATCATTGAATTGCGTAGTCGCTTTACCAATTTAGAGACGGCAATTAAAGGTATTCAAGATAAACTGAATCCAGAATATCCGGATTCTTTAGTCTCTACGCAACAACGCCTATCAGATGGAGTTCGCCATGACTTAAACCGCTTATCTGCTGCGGTTGAAGAATTGCGATCGACCAATCAAGCAGAGCATAACCGACTTTCTCGCGAAGCGCAACAAGCCATTTCTCAATTGACAGTTGATAGCCAATTTCTCGATCACGTCCGCGAGATTATTCGCTTTTTCAAAACCGCATAACTACTTTCTCAAATTACATTTTACGCTCGAAACGGAAATGCTCTCACCCAAATAGTGAGAGCATTTCTTTTGTCCAATGAGTAATTATTTTTAATGGGATGATGATGACACGCCTATAATTAATTACCATGTTAGTTTTAGAGGGTGTAATTGAATTTAACCCGCCTCGCTTATGGTGCTTCTTGCTGGATTTTATTGGCTTTCTCTACAATTGCTTTGAGAGTCATCCGGATTGTCCATGAAGAAATGCCAGGATTACTCTCAATTTCTCCGATCAGAATTGTTAACTCCTCAATTAATAGTTCTAGTGATGCGATTTTAGTTGGCATAAAGATTGACCTTCAAAACTTAGCAGTGCAGAAATTGCTATAATTTTTATTCACATCTTCCCTTGATAATTCCCGATCGAAATCAACATATTGTCGCTCTGCTACGGGAAAATCATCAATTTCTTCTTGGCAATTACTTTCGTTTTGGACTTCTTCATAAGCCAACGCCATGTAAATGTATGCTAAACCTTCCATATTTTTTTCCTCAAATTCATCATACTTAATTGGATTAAAGTAGAAATATTGCTCAATGATTGTAATAACTAACCAGTTGATAGAATGTCATGTTTCTTTTTGGTACTAACCTCATTACGCAGCGAACACATGGCTAATGAATGGTGGACGATCGCAAAACTGGCTGAAAATTCATCTGTTTTGTATCCGTTGCTGGTTATTGGCAATTTTTCCACTGTTCTGAATAGGATTACGATTAGATGTAAATCGGTTCAGGAAATTTTTATTAGTACGTGGTGGTGGTTTAATAAAAAGTATAAATAGAACATACTTATCAAAATAAGTACGGAATAGGGATCTGCTAGCGTAAAAGATACTCCCAATAGTTAACGGGAGAGAGTCACAATAGAGAATAGGCTTACCGATCCGAACAACCTATGCAAATTCCTCGCCTGCACCCAGATACGATCGAACAAGTTAAGGAAAAAGCCGATATAGTAGACGTGATCTCCGATCGCGTCGTTTTACGCAAGCGGGGCAAAGATTATGTCGGCTTATGTCCCTTCCATGACGAAAAAACCGGCAGTTTCACCGTCAGTCCCCAAAAACAGGTGTACTACTGTTTTGGTTGTCAAGCTGGGGGAAACGCGATCAATTTCCTGATGGAAGTGGGGAAACAGCCTTTTGCTGATGTAGTATTAGAGTTGGCGCGGCGGTACTCGGTGCCAGTGAAAACCCTGGAACCGGAACAACGGCAACAACTGCAACGACAAATCACCCTGCGGGAACAACTACATGAGATCGTGGCAGTAGCGGCGGCATTTTATCAACACGCACTTAGACAACCGCTCGGACAACAGGCGTTAGAATATTTAAAGTCTCAGCGTCAGCTTAGTGAAGAAACGATTCAACAATTTCAGTTAGGTTACGCACCCGTAGGTTGGGAAACTCTTTACCGTTACTTGGTGCAACAAAAGGGTTTTTCCGTACAATTAGTAGAACAAGCTGGTTTAATTAAGCCGCGTAAAGAGGGGAGTGGGTATTATGATGTTTTTCGCGATCGCTTAATTATCCCCATTTGCGATCATCAAGGAAAAATCATCGCTTTCGGCGGAAGAACTCTCGCCAACGATCTGCCAAAATATCTTAATTCCCCAGAAACCGAACTATTTAATAAAGGTAAAACATTATTCGCTTTCGATAAAGCTAAAGATGCGATCGGCAAACAAGACCAAGCTATTGTAGTAGAAGGATATTTTGATGCCATAGCACTTCACGCCGCCGGAATTACCAACGCCGTCGCCTCCCTCGGTACGGCACTCAGCATCGATCAAGTCCGTCAGTTATTGCGCTACACGGAATCGAAACAACTGGTACTCAATTTCGATGCGGATAAAGCAGGTACCACCGCCACGGAAAGAGCAATTGGGGAAGTGGCAGATTTAGTATATCGGGGAGAAGTGCAATTGCGAATACTGCACATTCCCGAAGGTAAAGACGCTGATGAATATCTTAAAACCTATTCCCCAGCAGATTATCGCCAACTGCTGACAAATTCACCATTGTGGTTACATTGGCAAATCGGACAAATTTTAACTGAAAAAAACCTCAAACAACCAGAGCAATATCAGCAAGTTGTCCAGCAAATGCTGAAATTACTCAATAATATTACCAGTCCGGATACTCGCACCTATTACACTAACTACTGTGCAGAAATTCTCAGCCAAGATGATGTGCGGCGGGTATCTCTAATCAGGGACAATTTAGCAGTTCAACTGAAAAGATTTCAGCGCTATAAATCAAATGGAATTATACCTCAAAATTCTCGTGCGGCTGAGTTAGTTGTCTCTATTCCGGAAAATGAAAGATTAGAAAAAGCCGAAGCTGCACTTTTGCGGTTTTATCTTCACTGTTCCCAACACCGTCAGCCAATTTTAGATGCTTTAGAAGAACGAGATTTAGAATTTAGTCTTTCTCACCATCGCTTTTTATGGCGGCAGATTTTAGAAATTCAGGAAACGGAAACACCATCAGAAATTGATTTAATTACTAAACTGCAAGAAAAAACTGGAGAATTTCCCCGGGAAATTGCACAAGTTTCTCACTTGTTTCACATTGATGAGTTCAGACAACTGGATATTTTAGAGATTTCCCGCATTTCTGAACTAATTCGGGCGGCGGTAGCTAGGATGGAACAGGTAATCTGCGAAAAACGTTATCGTTATTATCTGGATTTATGGCAAAAAATCGATATCTCTGAAGATCCAGAGCGATCGCAATTATATTACCAAGAATTTCATGCCGCTAAATTGCGAAGTCAAGAACTAGAAGAATTCTGTAATATTTCGATTTCTGATTTAGTCGAAATCTATTCTTAGATATAGCAATCCTAAATGAATTGCGAACAAATAAACCCCTCCCAACCCTCCCCTTACCAAGGAGAGGGCTGGGGTGGGGTTGATTACTCAAATAGGATCGCTATAGAAACCCGGTTTCTTCAAGAAACCGGGTTTCTATATACCGCATTTATCTGAAAAAGTTTTCTCATTCCAGATTCAAACTTTAGCTGTCACGACGTACCACATATTATTTGGTAAGGTTCGCCTGCCTAAAAACCGTGCTTCTAGGTCGTCTTGTTGGCAAATTTGAATATCTCGAAACCCTTTATCGATCAGCCAAGCTACCATTTCATTACTTGCCATTCCAAATTGGTAAGGTTCACCAATTTCCTTGAGCTTATCAACATGAGAAACGATACCGGGAATGCGATCGTTTTTATATGTCATTAAAGGCGAACAACAGTCGAACACGAAGACTGAACCAGGTATCATTTGAGACTTGATAAAGTCTAGAAAATTAGACACGCTATCTTGGGGTAAATAATAGCTAACTCCTTGCCATACATAAAGGGTAGGAATTTGGTTGTCAAAACCGCAGTCGGCAATAAGGCTGAGGCGGTCATGATTGAAGTCGAGAGGAACCAGCGATAATCCAGGAGGAATTTTCCCTAATTTTTTGACTAGATAGTTATGTTTATTTTCTATGGTTTTTGGTAAATCGATTTCAAAGGTAGTAATAGAATTTTCTTGAATGCAAGGTAGACGAAAAAACCTGGTGTCGTATCCCGAACCAAGCAGGAGAAGTTGTCGGCATCCCGATGCGATCGCAATTTCGATCGTTTCATCTCCATGCTTTTCTCTCAGAGCAATATACCAGTAAGCAATCCTTTGAAGCTGCTCTTCTTCGTCTTTTGCCTGGGTATCCAAATCGAATGGATTTTTTCGCCAATAATCCACAATAGATTCATCAAAAAACCACTGAAGGTAATCGTCTTTAAAGAGAGGATTTGGCTGAAATTGGTGAGCCAATTTTAACAAAGCAGTTCCCTGATTGGTTGACTTACCCAGATCGATACTCATGGCTGCTTCCTTCTTAAATTTGTTCGCCATAATTTTGTGATTAGCCAAGCTATGAAGCATCTAACACCAAATTACTTATTAATTGGTAGCGGCTAATTTTCCCCTGGATAGTCAAAAAATATCAAGACTGAAGTCCTGACTAACAACTGAAAAGTGTTTGGGTGCGTAGCAACGCACCCGAAGATTTTACCGACAACCTAAAGTGTCTCGCGTATCCCGTCCCGTCACGGGATTAGTACCTTTAGCGACAGAACAAAGCAACTTGATTTGGTCATCTCGAAGCAAAACATCGGTAAAATCAGCACCATCGATAATTGCGCCGTTGAATTTAGAATTGAAGGCAAAAGCACCTTCTAAAAGGGCGTTAGTTAAGTTTGCTCTGATAAAAAGAGCACTACCCACGGTAGCATATCTAAGATCGGCCCCTTCTAGATTGACATCTTCTAGATGAGCGCCAAATAAACTAACGCCTTGCAAATTAGAATGGCTGAGATCGCTATGGCGAAGAATGGATCTGGTGAAGTTAGAATCTGTTAAATCGCGATTGGAGAAATCTTTATCGATTAAAATTTCTCCGTTGTAGTCTAAAGCCCAAGCTGGCGAGGAAATTGCTGCCACGCCCGCGAAGCAGATCGCTCCCCAAAGGCATAAACTGAGTAATACTCGTGAAATGAAATTTTTTAAGCTAGAATTCATGCTTTTCCCAGTCAATTGATGGCAAACCGTTCTTTATCTCATTATCCCGATCTCGGTGCATTAGGTGAAGACCTAGTGGCACGATGGTTACAAGCAGAAGGTTGGACGATTTTGCATCGTCGCTGGTATTGTCCCGGCGGGGAATTAGATATCGTAGGGCAACCTCAACCGGGAGAGTTAGTATTTGTAGAAGTGAAAACTCGCAGTGGGGGTAATTGGGATGCAGATGGGTTGTTGTCCGTCACTTCTCAAAAACAAGCTAAACTTTGGCAGGCGGCGGAGTTATTTTTAGCTGCTTACCCGGAATTAGCGGATCTCGCCTGCCGATTTGATGTAGCTTTAGTTAGGTGTCAGCGATTACCCGCTATTTCATCTGGTAGTTTAGATGCTCGATCGAGCGATCGTTCTGGTCTCCCTCCTTCATTGACAGCAGAACAACATGACTGCGCTGCGCGATCGTTTATCCTACCACCAACTACCAGTAACCCGGGATATCGACTAGTCTTGCAACAATATATCGAATCAGCCTTTAGTCACTGAAAAACCGAAATTAATGGTTTTAGGCTAACGTTTCCGGGCAATATCCCAAACCATTGACGAATTGCTTGCGGAATGCTTCTATTTCTTCTCGATCGGGTCTGCCATGAGAAACTACTGCTACCTGATATCGACGCATTACTTCGATCGGAGATTGTCCGGCATCTAAACTCCAAAGTGCCATTTTCACCCGTACTTCTGGTTGGTGAGGAATTCCCAATTCATTTAGGAAAGCTTTAAAGTCCCCATGCTGTTGTGGTTGCAGAGAATTTTTCATTTTTACTTTAATAACCCACCCATCAATCTGATGTAAAACCGTTACCGATTCCAGCGGTAACTGACGGTTTCTGTGGAGGTACTCGACGATTCTTTGGGTAAGGCTAGCATTAGCAAGAAAATATAGGTATTCCATAAATTAATCGTGAAATAGACCAGGGAGCTTTATACCTATTATTCTTGCGAAAAATGACACCTAACAAATAGGGGAGAATTCCCCAATTTTGACTGGGGAGGTTTACCCAATTTTTAGCTAAATTGTAGACTTTTATTAAAATAACATAATAATGTGTCGCAAGAACGATGAAAAACTTTACACAACTTTCCACGATTAAAATGCAAAATCAAAAATGGCTATCATCTTCTCTCAATGGCGATCGAGAAGAAGACCTATTATTAGATGCTTACGATTACGAACTACCAGAAGAGTTAATTGCTCAAAACCCCGTAGTACCAAGGGATAGCTCTCGGTTGCTAGTAGTTGATTCTCCCTCTGACCACAGCCATCAGGTTTTTCGTAACTTACCCGACTTACTTCAACCAGAAGATTTGTTAGTCCTGAATAATACTCGCGTGATTCCGGCTAGACTTTACGGACGAAAACCTAACGGTACGCCTGTAGAAGTGTTGTTATTAGAAGAGCAAAAAGACAATTGCTGGTTAGCGTTAGTAAAACCGGGTAAACGTTTAAAACCCGGGGGAAAAATTATTTTTGAACGCCCAGAAAATATCAGCGGGGGAGAAAAAGAAAACCCAGGTAATTCCGTATCTATTTTATCGGCTGATATTCTCGCTACAGATAGTATTACGGGAGGAAGAATTTTACAATTTCAACTGCCAGAAGGGATTTTTTTACAGCAAGTTTTAGCAGATTTCGGTCAAGTGCCGCTTCCTCCTTATATTAAAAATTCTCAGTCGGAATCGGAACAGTATCAAACCGTATATGCTGAAAAACCGGGAGCGGTAGCAGCCCCTACAGCCGGACTCCATTTTACCACTGAATTACTAGCAAAATTGCAGGCGATGGGAATCGAACAAGCCTACGTAACATTGCACGTAGGGGTAGGAACTTTTCGACCGGTGGAAGCCGAAAATATTACTACTCATCAAATGCACCAAGAATGGGTGGATGTATCGGCAGAAACAGTAGCGCGAATTCGGGAGGCGAAGGCGAGAGGGGGTCGCATTATTGCGGTGGGAACGACGGTAGTGCGATCGCTAGAAGCAGCCGCTCAAACTGGTGAATTACAACCATTTAGGGGTAAAACGGAACTATTTATTTACCCTGGCTATCAATGGCGGGTAGTAGAGGGTTTAATTACCAATTTTCACTTACCTCGCTCTAGTTTGCTGATGCTGGTGAGTGCTTTAATTGGCAGAGAACGCTTGCTGAGTTTATACCGAGATGCGATCGCTCAAAAATACCGCTTTTACTCTTTCGGCGATGCCATGTTAATTTTGCCATCGGCTAGAAAGCAATCCTCTTAAGTGGAAATATTCTATTACTGAGTAGGGAAAGGGAAAGGGAAAGGGAAATGAAAAATTTGTTAACTCTAACTCCTGAATTCTGATTCCTGATTCCTGAATTCTGACTCCTGAATTCTTTTCTTTCCTAGTCCCTAGTTCCCTACCGACAATTTAGGGGTAAAGTAAGTTAAAAAGCTGATGGCAATACTGGACAGGTATTAAAAAATGTTGAAAAAGCATCCACCAATTCATTTGCTTGCTGCTTTGACTAGTCTCGTTTTAGCACCCTTCGCTCCCTCCGTTGGTGCTGTGGCAATTACCGATAGATTAGCTACAGATTTGCTAGCGCAAAGGGTAGTAACTCAAGATGTGGAAGCGGCGGGCTATTTTCAGCAAGGGGTCAGTCGTTACAATGAAGGAAGATTAGACGCTGCCATAGTAGCATTTCGACAAGCCTTGGAGCGAGACCCTAGAATTGCGATCGCCCATTACTACTTGGGTAACGTTTTGAACGAAAAAGGGCGCACGGAAGAAGCGATCGCAGAATATCGGCGAGCCGTTGGTCTCAATCCTAATTTACCAGATGCCTACTATAATTTGGGCGTGATTTATTACAAACAAGGGCTATTAGAAGAGGCGATCGCCGCCTACGATCGCGCCCTTGCCATCAATCCCGAATATAGCAATGCTTATTACAATTTGGGCGTCATTTTATTCCAACAAGGGCGTCTTGACGAAGCGATCGTTGCTTACAATCAAGTAACTCGTCTCAATCCCAATAATCCCAAGGCTTATTACAATTTAGGGATTGCGTTGGAAAATCAAGGACAATTGGCAGCCGCCACCGACGCATATCAAAGAGCGATCGCGATCGACCCCAATTTGACAGAAATTCACAACGCTTTGGGCAATGTTTTAAGCCGACAAAATCAACCAGAAGAAGCGATCGCAGCTTACAAAGAAGCAATTAGCCGCCAGCCACAAAATGTGGCTGCTCATTACAATTTAGGCGTGCTTTTGTATTATCAAAATCAACTCAAAGAAGCAATTAATCCTTTAAAGAGAGCGAGAGATTTATATAAATCTCAAGGAGATCTTGATAAAGCCGAACAAGTCAATCAGCTAATTCAACAAATAGAGATACTCCGTAAACAACCTTCTTCTAGTAGTAGTTTGCGATCGGTTGAGCAGGCGTAGCTTGCTTTTTGCGAAGCGGTGGGGGATGAGGCAGGGGGCAGGGGGAAAGAGAAAGGGAAAATTTGTTAACTTCTGACTTCTGAATTCTGACTCCTGGATGGGAGAATTCTGACTTCATCCTTCACCCTTTTAAATTGGCAAGCGGTTGATATCTTGATTGGAACCAATCACAACCATTACCGAACCTTTAATCAATCGTCTATTAGGATCGGGATTGATCTCGAATTTACCATCCTGACTGACCGCTAGCATATTTAAACCATAACGGCTTCGCAATTTCAGTTCTGCGATCGTTTTGCCGTGGAATTCATCCGGTACGATCGCTTCTACAATACTGTTTTCTTGGTCTAAATCAAAGCGATCGAGAATGGCTGGTTTCGTGAGAGTCTGCGCCAACGCACAACCCGCTTCATGCTCTGGATAAACAACGTGGTCTGCTCCCACCCGCTTCAATAGCTTAACATGAACTTCCGAAGAAGCTTTAGCTACCACATGAGGTACACCTGCTTCCTTAAGATTCAGCGTAGTAATAATACTTTCTTGGATATAGTTACCGATGGCAATAATCACCGTATCAAACTCAAAAATACCCGCCTCTTTCAAAGCAGAAGGTTCGGTAGAATCTAGCTGTACGGCATGAGAAAGTAATTGATCTGTCAAAGCTTGAGAGACTCTTTTTTCATCTTTATCAGTCCCTAAAACTTGATATCCTAACTTATGCAAAGAGAAGCAAACCGCTCTCCCAAAACGTCCTAATCCTATGACAGCAAACTGCTGATTTTCTTTTTTTAAACTGCGAAAAAAGCCTAAAGATGACAAATTCATGGTAGCCCTGTTTTCGTAACTCTCATTTATCGAATTAAGCAGAAAAAAGCCAGTATTAAGTCGGGAAACTTGTAGCCTCTACTTGTATTTTATCAAGCAAATATCCTTTAGTAACTAACCCACGAGTAGGTTTTCTTCTGGATAATGAACCGAACTAGGACGGGGGTCTCCCAGTAAAGATCCCATTAACAACAAAACGCCTACTCTTCCAACGTACATCGTCAAGATTAAAATTACCTTTGCAAATGCTGAAACGCCCGCCGTAATACCAGTAGAAAGACCAACTGTTGCAAAAGCCGAGACGACTTCAAACAAAATTTGAATAAAGCTAAATTTTTGCGTGTCTTCCGAAAAGGAAATTAAAATAGTAGCACCGATCACTGTCGCTACCGAACCCATTAACACTCCCACCGCTTTCAAAATCAAAGTAATGGCAATTTCTCGCCGATAAAGATGAACTTCTTCTTTACCTTGTAAAACTGCTTTTGTGCAACTAGTAAGCACTCGTAAAGTTGTAGTTTTTATACCGCCACCAGTTCCACCAGGACTTGCACCAATAAACATCAGCGCGATCGTAATAAACAATCCTGCTGTAGTCATTTGGCCAAAATCTACCGTATTAAATCCAGCAGTTCTAGGAGTGACAGATTGAAACCAAGCTGTCAAAATTTTATTTCCAAAATTCAATTGCCCTAATGTTTCAGCATTATTTGCTTCTACAAGTAAATAGGCAACAGTACCAAGGACTAAAAGTACTAAAGTCGTACTAGTTGCTACTTTAAAATTCAGAGAAAAAACTTGACATGATGGTTTTCTTAAAAGGCGATCGCGCAACCAAAGATACATCTCGAAAATTACTTGATATCCAATTCCTCCAAAAATTATTAGCGAAGTCACTACAAATACTACCAAAAAGGATGATTGATATCCTATTAAGTTGTCTCTAAACAAACTAAACCCAGCATTATTCCAAGAATTAACACTGTGAAATATAGATAGCCATAAACCGTAATCCAAACCATGATCCGGGACAAAAACTGGTAGTAATAGAAAAACGCCAGTAATTTCAAAAATAAGTGTAGTGGCAATAATCGACTTAATTAATTGGGCGCTATCTTGCATTCCCGGACGATCCAATGCTTGTTGGATTGCCATTTTGTGCCGCAGATCGAACCTACGACCTATCAGTAAAAGCAAAAAAGTGTTAGTTGTCATATAACCTAGTCCGCCAATCTGGACAAGTGCTACTAAAAACAACTGCCCCCAGAAAGAAAAATAAGTGCCAGTATCTACTACTCCTAAACCCGTAACGCAAACCGCTGATGTAGCGGTAAATAAAGCCACAATCGGGTCATTCCACGTACCGCTGCTAGTAGAAATGGGCAACATCAGCAAAATGGTTCCTACCGCAATAACTGCTAGGAATCCCAAGCAAATTGTTCTAGAGATTGTCATGAGGATTTATTTCAATTATTTTTGTTTGAAGCTCACTGCCAAACGAGTTATGTTGAGTTTGCTTAGATAACTATTTACTCTAAAAGTTGTTCATATTCTCCTAAGCCTTCTTCTGCCATAAGTATGTATTAGGTGTCTAATATCCTCGATCTGTGGTGACAAATCAATAGCTGTTCGGAAAGATTATCTTTTGCTAGGCTGATGGCGGTGACTGGAGTACAACAAAGTGATGAATTCTACTCTTTATCAGCAAATTCAAGAATTTTACGATGCTTCCTCTGGGCTGTGGGAGCAAATTTGGGGAGAACATATGCACCACGGCTACTATGGCCCAGATGGTAGCCAGAAAAAAGAACGCCGTCAAGCTCAAATCGACTTAATTGAAGAACTACTAATTTGGGCAGATGTGAAGCAAGCCGAACATATTGTAGATGTAGGTTGCGGGATTGGCGGTAGTTCCCTGTATCTGTCGCAAAAGTATCATGCTACGGTTGCCGGGATCACTCTCAGCCCGGTACAGGCAGCGAGGGCAACCGAAAGAGCAACAGAAGCTGGGCTGGCTGACAAAACTCAATTTCACGTAGCAGATGCTTTAAATATGCCTTTTGCTGATGCTTCTTTTGATTTGGTGTGGTCTTTAGAAAGTGGGGAACATATGCCGGATAAAAAGCAGTTTCTCCAAGAGTGTTATCGAGCATTAAAACCGGGTGGACTTTTGATAATGGCTACTTGGTGTCATCGTCCTACCGCATCTGGTCAAAAACCTTTGACTGCCGATGAACAAAAGCATTTAGAAGAAATTTATCGAGTTTATTGTTTACCTTACACGATTTCTTTGCCAGAATATGAAGCGATCGCGCGGGATCTTTCTTTCCGAAATATTCGGACTGCTGATTGGAGTAAAGCCGTTGCACCTTTTTGGAATTTGGTGATCGATTCTGCTTTCACTCCTTCTGCTATTGTCGGTTTGTTATTTAGTGGTTGGAAAACAATTCAAGGCGCAATTTCTCTAGGTTTAATGAGTCGCGGTTACGAACGAGGGTTGATTCGCTTTGGTCTACTTTGTGCTAATAAGTGAGTAGAAGTCAGAAGTCAGTAGTCAGGAGTCAGAATTCAGGGGTCAGAATTCACAAATTAAGAATTAAGTAGTGAAGAATGGTTAATCGCTAATGTTTTGTTTGCACCTATTAAAAATGTGAAGAGGGGTCTTAAATGAGGAAAAATTAAACGAAAATGGACGGGCAAACAAGATAGTAGATTTACCTTCATGCACTGTAGTGTCTTAAGTTAGTAGTAGAACATTCATACTTTTTCTATTCCTGAATTCTGACTTCTGAATTCTGACTCCTTTATTGATAAACTTAATATGGCATTAATTCTAGGTGAATTGTGAGTCAGATTATTTCTAAGCCTTCTCCTGCTGTTAGCAATGTGTCCCACAGTAAAAGGGTATGGCAATATTTTCCTTGGCTTTATTCATTTTGGAAATTTTCGCGCCCCCATACGATCGCGGGGACAACTATGAGCGTAATGGGGTTGTACGCGATCGCGATCGCATCTTCCCAAAGCACGCTCGGCACTAGTTTAATCCAACTATTAGGAACTTGGCTAGCTTGTTTGTGTGGCAACATTTATATTGTCGGACTCAATCAGCTAGAAGATATTGCGATCGACCAAATCAATAAACCCCATTTGCCTTTGGCTGCTGGTGAATTTTCTCAAAGACAAGCCAAAATAATTGTAGCGATTACGGGTATTTTAGCTTTTGTTTTATCTGGTTTGCTAGGGCAGTTTTTATTTTTGATGGTGAGTATTAGTTTGGCAATTGGTACGGCTTATTCTTTACCGCCAATTCGGTTAAAACGATTTCCTATTTGGGCGGCATTGTGCATTTTTTCAGTGCGAGGAGCGATCGTCAATTTAGGATTGTTTTTGCATTTTTATGAAAAGTTATCGATTGGAAATGAAACGAGCTTGCCAGGGGGAATTTTACCGGAAGTTTGGGTTTTGACCGGATTTATTTTGGTATTTACTTTTGCGATCGCCATTTTTAAAGATATTCCCGATTTGGAAGGCGATCGTAAATACAATATCACTACTTTTACCATTAAACTAGGGGCATTAGCTGTATTTAAATTAGCCCGTAACGTGTTAACTATTTGCTATTTGGGAACGATCGCGAGTGCTTTTTATCTTAGCACCGTAAATCCGGTTTTTTTAGTTAGCTCTCATTCGATAGTGTTGATTTTAATGTGGTGGCGCAGTATGAAGGTAGATGTACGCGATAAAAGCGCGATCGCTAGTTTTTACCAATTTATTTGGAAACTGTTTTTCTTGGAGTATTTGATTTTTCCCGCCGCTTGTTTGATGAGTTAAATTTGATATTTAATCAAGTTACTCAAAGGCCATTCTTAGATAGAGAGATACCGCAAAAATTACCAAAAACCGGGTAAAAAAGCAAAATTAACCTTGGTGTGGGCAAGAAACCCGGTTTGTTACAGAAGCCGGGTTTCTTGCTGGTTAAATCGCGCATTTGAAAAACCCTGCATTGTTAGGAATTTATACCAAATCCGGGTTAGACTCGGCGGTTTTAACCTGGATTGCACAAACTATCGTCCGTCTACTCGGACTAAAGGATAAAAGGGTATTGAAACCGGATTAGGGATTACCTCTATTTCCGAAGGACGAAGTAGCATTATGTCTAAAGCTGGAGGGATTCTTTTACTTATTTAATCACTATTTATAAATATAAACCAAATCCAAAGATTGCCTCGATTTATAAGAGGCCATTGCCGTGCAATGGTTTGATTGTCCTTTTAATAATTCTTGAAGGAAACACTGCTATTAGCTGGATTTAAAACTGGCTGTTTATCAGTAAAAAGTACGGGCAAATCAATGAATCAAAAATCCCCAAAAAAGACATTAGCATATCTGCTTTCAGCGTTACTGGCATTGCCGTTTTTCACTGCTTGCGGTAATGGGTCTAATGAAGCTTATCCACCTAATGCTAGGTACGATCGCACCGCCCGCACCGCTCCTGACAACACTCGTCCCACACCCCAAGCACGCAGAGGATTAAACACTGGTCAGAAAGTGGCAATTTTGGCTGGTGCTGCTGCTCTGTATTATCTTTACAACCAACATAAAAATAAACAACAGCAAGGGCCGCAAGGTCAATATTACCTCTCCAAAAACGGACGAGTTTACTATCGCGATGCTCAAGGTAGAGCTCGTTGGGTAACGCCACCACCAGAAGGAATTCGAGTTCCAGAGTCAGAAGCGCAAAGATATCGCGATTTCCAAGGTTATAACAACAGACCGACCGGACGCGACCTGACTGATTTAGTACCAGCGCAGTAAAAATCTTGCCAAAACTGGTGAGAAATCCGGCACGGAAAACCAAAAAAAAGGAGATAAATCATGGTAGATGGATTTTTAAGAAAAATGGCGGATGCTGTTTTCGGTTCTGACCAATCAGAATACGATCGCGACCAATACGATCGCCCGGTACGTCCCGCCAGCGAAGACCCCTATGGCGACCCGGCTGACGTGGGAATGTACGGAGACGTTCGTCCCGCCAGCGAAGACCCCTACGGCGATCCGGCTGACGTGGGAATGTACGGAGACGTTCGCCCCGCTAGCGAAGACCCCTACGGCGATCCGGCTGATGTGGGAATGTACGGAGACGTTCGTCCCGCTAGCGAAGACCCCTACGGCGATCCGGCTGACGACGAAAATTATCGTTAGTAAGATTGGCGATCGTTTTAATAATCTTTTGAGAGACGTTGCAATGCAGCGTCTCTCAATTGTTTAAAAGGAGATGTCGATCTGCGATCGCGAGTCGAGTCAGAAAACAAAGCTTAAACTAGGCTTAGAGCTACGATTTGAGATCTGTTTATAATGTCCCAACCAATTAAACCCGTTCACCTGCTTCTCGCTGCTACTGTCAGTCTTAGCTTGACAGCTTTTGGTTGTTCTTCAACCGCAGACAAGGCAAAAGAAACTACCCCATCTACTCCCGTAGCTTCTGCACCAACACCCAGCGCAGAAAACACCAATCAAACTACCCCGTCTATTCCGTCCGGATCGGAACAACCACAGGCGGGCAATTCTCAAACTGCTGCCCCACCCAAAGGCAGTGCTTTAGACTATTACCAGCAGGGAATTGCTAGCGCCCAAAAAGGCGATCTCAAAGCCACCGAAGAACTCTGGCGCAAGTCAATTGAGTTAGACCCCAAAAATGCAGAGGTTCACTCTAACATGGGAGTGCTAATGCAGCGTCAGGGTAAACTAGACGAAGCAACCAAAGAGTATCAAGAAGCAATTCGTTTAGAGCCAAGTAATCCAGATACTCGGATTAAATTAGCGATCGCTCTCGGTCAACAAAAGAAATTAGATGAATCCATCGCCCAGTCGAGAGAAGCGATTCGCGTCAAACCTGATTTTGCACCCGCCCATTTCGTCCTCGCTGCGGGTTTATCCGAACAAGGCAAAAAAGATGAAGCGCTCACCAGCTTAACAAAAGCCAGGGATTTATTCAAAGAACAAGGTCAAACGCAGCAAGCAGACAAAATCACCGAACTAATGGAGAAAGTGAAGAGCGAGAAAAAATAATTAACTCAAGTTGCTAGTTATAAAAATTGACCGGGGAGGGGCTAGGGAATAGGGGCTAGGGGCTAGGGGAAATAGAGAAAAATAGTGAATTATTATTCGATCCTACTACCCACTACCATCTCAAACCCGATAACTAGCAACTTGCGTTAATTAAATAATGGGTGTGTGAGAGATGGGGGGATTGGGAGACGGAAGAAGTTAAAAGTCAAAACTGAAAAGTCAAAATTAAATCTTTTAACTTTTCACTTAATTCTTTATACTTCAGACTTCAGACTTTATACTTCATCCTTCAATCCCCATGTCCGATTACCCCAATGGCATCGTATATCTAGTCGGCGCTGGGCCAGGAGATGTGGCCTATTTAACCGTGAAAGCGCAACAATTGTTAGCACGAGCAGAAGTACTAGTTTACGATGCCCTTGTCGATCCTCAGTTGTTGGAATTAGTGCCGGAAAATTGCCGCCAGTTTGATGTAGGTAAACGGGGTGGGCGTCCCAGCGTTAAGCAAGCAGAAATCGATCGCTTGTTGGTGGAACAATGTCAACAAGGAAAAAAAGTAGTTCGCCTCAAAAGTGGCGATCCGTTTATTTTTGGGCGCTGTACGTCGGAAATTCAGGCATTAATTGCTGCTAATTGCGATTTTGAAGTTGTACCGGGCATTTCTTCTGCTTTGGCTGCCCCCTTGTTAGCGGGGATTCCCTTAACCGATCCGGTGTTGAGTAGCTGTTTTGCGGTGGTTAGCGCCCACGAACCCGATCGATTGGATTGGCAAACTCTCGCCTGCATGGAAACTTTGGTCATCCTAATGGGAGGGCGTCATTTGGCGGAAATCGTCCAACGGTTGCAAAGGTACGGACGATCGCAAAAAACCCCCGTGGCAGTGATTCGTTGGGCGGGACATCCGCAAGAACAAGTTTGGACGGCAGATTTAGCAAATATAGTCGATGTCACGGCGGGAGTATCTCTTTCACCAGCAGTCATCGTGATTGGTGAAGTAGTGGGGTTACGCCCCTATTTGCAAAGTAGTGATCCAGATCGTAAAGTTTCCATAAAGCAAGCGTTACAATCTAGCATCCACGATCTGCCATCGGAAACTGCCATCACCGTGACTACCAACTCATCTTCTTCTCGCCAAAGCCAATATTCGATTTGCGATCGCAATCTCCCTTTAGCAGGGAAAACTATTTTAGTAACTCGTTCTGTCGGTCAGTCTGGTCAATTTACAGAACTGCTGGAACAAGCAGGCGCGAACGTAATCGAAATGCCTGCCTTGGAAATTGGCCCTCCTTCTAGTTGGGCAGTTTTAGATAATGCGATAGCCCAAATCGAAACTTTTCACTGGTTAATTCTCACTTCCACTAACGGAGTCGATCGCTTTTTTGAACGACTGACCGAACAACGCAAAGATGCCCGTGCCTTAGCTAATTTAAAAATAGCTGTAGTTGGCAAAAAAACCGCCCAAAAACTCAAAGAATACAACTTACAACCAGATTTCATTCCCCCGGACTTTGTAGCAGATTCTTTAGTAGAAAATTTTCCAGAAGTTTTAGCAGGTAAAAAAGTTTTGTTTCCCAGAGTGGAAACTGGAGGTAGAGAAGTCCTGGTGCAAGAATTAACTGCGAAAGGCGCACTAGTGGTGGAAGTACCTGCTTATCAATCTCAATGTCCGTCATCCATACCCCCGGCTGCTTTTGATGCAATTCGAGATAAAGCAGTAGATATCGTAACTTTTGCCAGTTCTAAAACAGTGCAATGCTTCCATCAGCTAGTCACGGCATTCTTCCCTTCAGATGTCCTGGAGGGGGTTGGCATCGCTTCCATTGGCCCCCAAACTTCTAAAACTTGCCAACAACTATTAGGCAGAATAGATGTAGAGGCTGAAGAATATACCTTGGAAGGTTTAGTGAAAGCAATCGTTGCAATGGCAAAATAGCCCGAAATAGAAGTTTATTTGGTTATTTTTGCTTCTTGATAATTTTTACTATTTTAGATAGGACTTACCCACGGAATGACAAGTATAGCGACTCATTTAGCTGATAAATCATTTCACAAATAACTTTTCTTCAAAAACCGCTCCGACCACCCTTGCTTTTTCGTAAACCCTATAAAAACAAAATTAAAAGATTTATCATGTTCAGTTACGATCGAAAATTCCTGCCATCTCTCTTAAGGAATATTTTTATTTATAAATAATATCTAATAATAAACAGAGATAACATCAATTTTTTAACCATATAAAAAATTGATGGCTACTATAAATTTTGACCGATTACCAAAGCTTAACCAGTCATGATTAAAATAAAATTGTTCATCACTGGCTTGCTATACAAAGGTTTATTAAGATGAAAAGCTACAATATGTCACAAAAGCTTTTTTATTAAGAGTTAATATATTTAAAATATAATAATTAATTACTGGGGTAATCGTAACTAAAAGCCAACTATCAACGAACAGGGTTGCGATTGATGAAAATTTTCAAAATAACAAGTAGAAACACAGAACTGGGTTAGTAAGTCTTTAAATACACAATTTAGATATCCGTTATCAAATAAACTTGCGGATGTTAAGCTCACATACCACACCAAACACCAGAGAGGTAATTTTTCAAACCGATATTACGGGTAATTGGACGTTTCTCAGTCCGGCGTGGTTTGATATTACCGGATTTACGCTCGCAGAAAGTATCGGTCAATCTTTTTTTGATTTCGTTCATCCTGAAGATAGACAGTTTGCTGTAGAGCAGTTTCGTGCTTTAATCGAAAATACTACTAACTTTAATTACCAAGAAGTTAAATATCTTACTAAAGAAGGTAGGGAGATTTACCTGGTAACTAAAAGTCAATTAACTTTTGCTTCTGATGGCAATGTTAATGGTACTTGTGGCAGTCTCAGAGAGATCGCTCTACGTCAGCAAGCAGAAGAATATTGGCAACAAAGTTATACCTTATTAACATCTGTTATTGAAGGAACTAACGATGCTATTTTTGCCAAAAATACCGAACACAAGTATATTTTAGTTAACTCGACAGTAGCTAGTACTTTCGGTAAGTCAGTGGCAGAAATTATCGGTAAGGACGATCGGGCTTTATTGTCCGAAGAAAATGCCCGTCAAATTATGGAAAACGATCGCCGCATCATGACTTCTGGACAAGGTGAGATCGTTGAAGAAAAGGTATTAATAAATAACGTTGAACGGGTTTATTTATCTACTAAAAATGTTTATCGCGATCGCCAAGGAAATATCAAAGGTTTAATTGGCATTTCCAGGGATATTACAGAACAAAAAAGATTGCAAATAGAAAAGCAGCAATTAATAGAACAACTTAGGCAAGAAAAAGAAGACTTATTAGCTTTGACTAAAATAACTGCTAATGCGATTAGCACTTTAAACTTAGATGAATTATTAAATGTGCTTTTGAGCAGAGTTGTAGAATTAATGCAAGCAGATACAGCCGTTATACTTTTGAAATCTGGTAACGAGCTAATCATGCGTGCGACTGTGGGAGTCGCATCAGAAATCGAAGATAAATTTGCCGTTCCGATCGGCATCGGCAGGGGTTTTGCTGGCACTATTGGCGAAACGATGGAGCATCTCTATATAGAGGATGCTCAAGCTAGTTCCCTTCCGAAAGATCCTTTGATTAAACAGCTTAGTATTCGCACTATGCTGGGCGTACCCCTCAAACGGGATAACCGTTTAATCGGTGTTCTGCACGTAGATTGGTTAAGCATTCATCATTTTAACGAACGGGAACTTCACCTATTAGAAATTACTGCCGAACGTTGTAGCATTGCTATTCTTAATTCCCAACTTTTTGAAGAAACCAAACATTTACAAGAACGCCTTCAATTGCAAATCGATCGAATGCCGATCGGTTATATTTTAACGGATAAAGTTTTTTGTTTTGTGGAATGGAACTTGTCCGCTGAAAGAATTTTTGGTTTTACAAAAGCGGAAGTCATCGGTAAATATTGCGACCTAATTATTCCTTTATCGGCACGACCTTATGTACGGGAAATTTGCCAGCGGTTGGAACGAGGAGATATGACCGCTCACGGTTTGAATGAAAATATTACTAAAGATGGTCGCTTGATTATTTGCGAGTGGTTTAATACGCCTTTAAAAGATGCGAATGGCGAAATTATCGGTTTTCAATCAATGGTGCAGGATATCACCGATCGCCAACGAGCAGAAGCAGCTTTACTAGATAGCCAACAGCGCTATGCAATGGCGGTAAATGCGGGAAAAGTGGGGGTTTGGGATTGGAATTTACAAACCAATGAAATTTACATCGACCCCAGCTTAAAAGGGATGTTAGGTTATGAAAATTGGGAAATTATCAATCATATAGATAGTTGGACTCAGTTAATACATCCAGACGATCGATCGGAAGTAATGGCACTAGCACAATTACATCTGGAAGGCTTTACTTCCGAATACAAAATCGAACATCGGATGCTGCATAAAGATGGTAGTTGTAGGTGGTTTCTCGCTTGTGGGGTGGCGATCCGCGATGGGAATGGTAATTGTATTCGCATGATGGGAACGGACACGGATATTACCGAACGCAAACAAGCCGAAGAAGAAATACGGGAGTCAGAAACGCGATATCGAACTTTGTTCCAAAACAATCCCCATCCCATGTGGGTTTTTGACTTGGAAACATTAGCTTTTTTGGATGTAAATGATGCGGCAATTCGCCATTACGGTTATTCTCGCGATGAATTTTTGGGGATGACGATTCTGGAAATTCGTCCTTCTGAAGATATTCCGGCTTTATTAGAAAATATATCGGAAGTGTTTTCCGGCGTGGATCTGGCAGGTGTTTGGAGACATCGCAAGAAAGATGGCACGATTATTTATGTTGAAATCAGTTCCCATACATTGTTATTTTCTGGTAGAAATGCCGAGGTGGTTTTAGCAAACAACGTCACGGAAAGATTTTTAGCCGAACAAGCTTTGCGAGAAAGCGAAAGTCGATATCATTCCCTCGCAAAAGTATCGCCTGTGGGGATATTTCGCACCGATGAAGAAGGAAATGTTTTGTACGTAAACGAGCGCTGGTGTACGATCAGCGGTCTTACCCAAGCGCAGGCTTTAGAAGAAGGCTGGAGTGCAGCCTTATATGTAGAAGATCGAGAACGAGTTTTGGCACAATGGCACAAGGCTGTAGAAGAGAAACAGCCATTCCAGTTAGAGTATCGGTATCAACGTCCGGATGGCGTAATTACTTGGGTATTTACTCAAACGATCGCAGAAATCGGCAAAAATGGAGAATTGTTGGGTTATGTGGGTACGATTACTGATATTACTCAACGCAAGCAAGATGAGGAGCTTTTGCAATACTATGCTTTCCACGATCCCTTAACGGGATTACCCAATCGAACTTTATTCTTAGAACGTACCAGACAGGCGATCGCTAGTGCTAAAAATGGGGAAATTGGTTTATTTGCAGTTTTGCTATTAGATTTGGATCGCTTCCAAATGGTAAAATCCAGTTTGGGACATTCAGTTGCTGATGGATTGTTGTTTACTACTGCGGAGCGAATTTCGTCATGTCTTAACGTGACTGATATAGCTGCGAGAGTAGGATTGGATGAATTCGCTATTTTGCTGACTAATCTCAATGAAATTAACGACGCCAACCGCATAGCCGAACAAATTTATCAAACTTTATCTATCCCTTTTGCTCTCAACAATCACGAGGTATTTATCACCGCTAGCATTGGAATTGCGATGAGTTCGATCGGCTACGAGCGATCGGAGGATTTATTGCGAGCGGCTGATATGGCCAGAAATCACATAAAATCGACAAATAAAGGTGGTTATGCCCTGTTTGAACCGGAATGGCACGCTATTGCGGTTCAGCGTTTACTCTTAGAAACAGATTTACGAAGAGCGATCGAACGAGAAGAACTGCGAGTTTACTACCAGCCGATCGTATCGCTGAAAACAGGTAAGATTATTGGTTTTGAAGCATTAGTTCGCTGGCAGCATCCTACCAGAGGATTAGTTTCTCCCGCTGAGTTTATCCCGTTGGCAGAAGAAACGGGATTGATCGTTTTGATCGATCGCTGGGTGCTCCAGGAAGCTTGCCATCAGATCGCCCTTTGGCAAAAAGCATTTCCCGATCGCAAGCCATTAACAATTAGCGTTAATTTATCCGGTTATCAATTATCTCAAATTGGTTTAATCGAGCGGATCGACCAAATTATTCAAGAAAGCGGCATTGAAAGGGAGAGCTTAAAGTTAGAAATTACCGAAACTACTTTATTGGGAAATCATACTTCCGAAACAGCGCTATTAGAACAATTAAAAGCTTTAGGGATTCAACTTTCAATTGACGACTTCGGTACTGGCTATTCTTCTTTAGCCCGCCTGCATCAGTTGCCGATCGATACCTTAAAAATCGACCGTTCTTTTGTGAACAAAATAGAAGTTAACCCGGAAAGTACGGAAATTATTCGCACGATCGTTTCTTTAGCTCATATTTTAAATATGGACGTGATTGCTGAGGGAGTGGAAACAGCCGAACAACTAATGCAACTGAAAAATTTGCAATGTGAGGGCGGACAAGGTTATTTTATTTCTAGACCAGTAGATAAGGATGCCGCAGAAAATTTACTTAGAGAAAATTTGCAATTTTAAGCAAATAGCTGTCTAATGTTGACGATATCCTCAGCCACAGGGTGTAATACCCAATCCGCTACCATTAACCCCGTTATTTTGTACCAATTCACTTTAACCGTGTCATTTATCCTTCCCCCCGCCCCCTGCCCCCCTGCCAAAATTAAAAGTGACAGCGTTTAAGTGAAGTGTTATTGGGGAAACGGGGAAAGCAGGTCGTATTCCGGATTTAGCGTGAAATGAAGACAAACTGAAAAACATATATACTTTTAGAAAAATGCGACAAATAAAAATAATTTCTACAGGCAAATATTTGCCCAAAAAACAAGTAACTGCTGAAGAATTGGCCATCAGCCTTAATTTAACCCCTGACTGGATTGAAAAAAAGTCAGGTGTATTAATCCGTCATTTTGTTGACGGGGAAACAGCCTCGGAGATGGGGGCTTTTGCGGCGAAAAATGCTTTAATTGCCGCTAATTTATCTATTAACGATATTGATTGCATAATTAGCACCAGTAGCGTGCCAGAACAAGCCATTCCCTGCACGGCGGCGTTAATTCAAGCCAAATTGGGGGCAGAAAATTCCGGTATTCCCGCTTTTGATATTAATGCGACTTGTCTGAGTTTTATTACTGCTTTTGACACCATATCTTATTTAGTTGCCGCAGGCAGATTTAATCGAGTTTTGTTAGTAGCTAGCGAAGTAGCAACGGGATTAAATTGGGAAGAAAAAGAAAGCTGTACTCTATTTGGTGATGGTGCAGCAGCAGTGATTATTGCCAAATCGGATTCCCACGAAAGTTCGCATTTAATTTGTTCGCGCATGGAAACTTATAGCAAAGGGGCTCGTTTAGCTGAATGTCGAGGCGCGGGAAATAAGCATCATCCGAAAGAATATGCAGAAAATCCGGCATATTTTCTGTTTAAAATGGATGGAAAAGCAATTTATCGGCTTGCTTTAGAAATTTTACCAGATTTTCTAGAGCGTTTGTTGCAACCAGCGGGATTGGCGATCGCAGATATCGATATGGTAATTCCCCATCAAGCAAGTTTAATGGCGATGCGACTAATGCAGAAACAGTTGAACTTACCGAATGAAAAATTGATCCGAATCGTCCAAAATCATGGTAATACGATCGCGGCGTCCGTGCCAATGGCGCTGCATGAGGCTATTATACAGGGCAAAATTAAAAGGCGCGATCGCATTATGCTTTTAGGAACGGCAGCAGGTTTTTCTATCGGTGGAATCGTTTTAGAATACTAAACAAATAAACCGAAATTTTTCTATCTTTTTTCCACACTTTTTTGAAGATTTGCTGCAATTACTTGACGAGTATAAAATGTATTGATAAATTTACTAAAAATCACTCTTAACCTAATATAGCAACCGTCAAGGCAGTTAAAGTATTCTTAATTACTCAAACTCTGATTACTAGTCCCTGCTTCCCCTAGTCCCTAACTATAAATATAGTGGCAATCATCAGTATTTTATTAGCCATCTTATTCATCATCGATCGGATCGTTAAACTAACAACCGTCATCCACTTTTTTAACCGTTCCGCACCCGTACCACCAGAAAAATACCCCACGATTTCCTTAATTCAACCCATCACTCGCGGCGCGGCAAACTTAGAATACAACCTTCATTCCCGGTTTAATCTCGACTACCCTGCCCCCATACAACACATCTTAATTTGCGATGCAGCCGATACCCAATCCCAGTCTATTTGTCACTACTTACAAGATTACTATTCAACAGTAAATATTAATATCTTAACAGTAGAACCAAACCAGGGAAACATCGCTTCTAAAATTACCAAACTACAATCGGGAATTGCGATCGCCCAAGCAGATATACTCTGTTTTATAGATGACGATATCGCCCTCAAATCAAACGCCTTCCTCCAAATGATTCCTTACTTGTTACAATCAGGAGTAGGCGCGACATTCGGATTAGCTTGTGCCAATAATTGGCATCCAATTTGGTCAAGTTTAATGAGTATTTTTGTGAATGCCAACGCCTTAATTAGTTATATACCCATTTCCTATTTTACCGAACCTTTTACGATTACAGGTCATTTTTTTGCGATCGATCGAACTAATTTTGATGCTGCTGGTGGATTAGCAAATATGGACAGTCGCATCGATGACGATCACGAATTAGCTAGAAGATTAAAAGCCATTAAACTAAAAGCCATACAAACGCCGATAATCTATCAAGTATCAAACGAATTTTCCAACTTCTTTGAATATGCCAACCAAATCAAAAGATGGTTTGTATTTCCCCGGCAATCAATGATCGAATATCTGTCGTTAAAAGAGCGAATAATTTCTTATACCTTAAGCTTGGGCTTATTCATTCCCAGCCTAGCAGCGATCCTCGCGCTGCTTTTTCCCTCCCCGATAAACTTATTATCATTATTGACGATACTGCTAGTATATTTATTCGTGTATGTTTTCTGTTCTTTCTGCTATTTAAAACAATCAATATTCCCTTGGCAACTTCTCCTATTAACGATTGTAGCAATAATTACGCCAATTCAAATTTTCTGGGCGTTATTATTAGGAGATAATGAAATAATGTGGCGCGGGCAACGGTTGCGAATTGAAAAAGGTGGAAAATATCAGGTAATAAAATGAATACTCTATTCTTAATAATTGGGATCGTATTTTTAATTGAAAGAATCTGGAAATACACCAAAATACAACAATTCTTTCAATCAGCACCAAACCATAATATTACCGAAACAAATCAAACCATTTCTATTTTACAACCTATTCTTAGCGGCGATCCGACTTTGTGGGATTGTTTGGCAAAAAATTTGCAAATGAAAACCAATTATCAAACAGAATTCATCTGGTTAATTGATGAAGATGACTGGGCAGCTTTAGACGGTTGTGAAAAACTAATTAATCAATATCCCCATACCAATGTCCGTTTAATTTCCCTACCGCTACCCTCAGACGGCATTAGTCCCAAAACATTTAAACTAATTGTTGGTTTAAAGGAATCGAAAAGCGATATTGTTGTAGTACTTGATGATGATACAATTCTACCAGATTACGGATTAGAAGAATGTCTTCCCTACTTGAACCAACCTGATGTTGGGCTTGCTTTTGGATTACCTTATTATATTAATTTTAGTAATTTTTGGTCTAGTTTAGTATCTTGTTTCGTTAACGGTAATAGTTTACTTACTTATATACCTTACACATTCTTAATCCATCCTTTTACAATTAACGGAATGTTCTATGCAATCAAAAAAGATGTCTTGGTAAAAATAGGAGGATTTGCGGGATTAGAAAATGCTATCTGCGATGATTATGCAATGGCAAAGCGTTTTCGTTCCCAAGGTTATCTACTTGCCCAAACACCATTGCGTCACGGTATCAGTACCCAAGTAGAAAATGCTTCCCACTATTTCAATATACTAAATCGCTGGTTAATTTTTCCCCAAGCATCAATCATGAAATCTGCGACAATTGGGGAACTTAGTCTTTTTTACACTTTGGTATTATTGCCTAATTTCTTTCCATTGCTAACGGTAATTTATTTGTTAGTATTTCCTTCAATTTACTCGCTAGTTTTCAGTTTGCTTTATTTCGGTTTTAACGCCTATATGATGATTGATTTAAATCGAAAATATCTAAATAAAGCAACACCTAATAATAAAATGATCTGGATTTTACTGATTCAGATTATCTTGCCATTTCAGATTATTGCGTCGTTGTTATCGCCTAGAAAAATAAATTGGCGAGGTCATATTATGGAAATCAATCGGGAGGGAGGATTTAAGTTTGTCCAGCGGCGACAAGGATAGCCGTTGTTTTGATTAACTAACCTTAGAAATGCAGAGAGGGCAGAGGAAGAAATAAAAATAATGGTAATTTGGTTATTGTTAGCAGTGGTAACCGTTGCTTTAATAGGTACTCTGGGAGAAACTTTATTATGGTGCTTTATTTGGTATAAATATTCGTACCGAGTAGAAATATCTCAAAATAACTGGAATAAAGCAATAGTTTTTTTAACGGGAATTAGTGATTATGCTAACCGCCATTTACAATCGGAACAAATCGCTTTTTTGCAGGAGATTGGCAAGCAATATCCTGTAGATTTGATTGTAGCAGAACCGTTCCCTTATGAAGAATTTACAGCCAACAAGTTTAAACTATTTGAGATTTGGCGATATCTCGGATTTCGCGAACCGCCGCTATGGGTGATTTCTTTGCACAATTTTTGGCAAACCGTTTTGACGGTTTGCTTTGAACAAGCGTATGGAAATGCCGTAGCCCGTTGTATTATTAACCGCATTGGCTTACCCAAATCTAGCAATACTACTTTAATTTTTATCTGTGGGAGTACTGGTGCTAATCTTGTTTTAGCTGCTGCACCAATACTAAAGCAGCGCTTGCAATCTCGGTTAATTATTATATCTTATGGTGGTGTTTTTCGGTCAGCCAAAGGATTTGATTTTGTAGATAATTTTTATCACTTAATCGGTCAAAAAGATATCTGGACTAAACTAGGAGAAATAATTTTTCCCGGGCGTTTATTTTCTTGGGGGTATTTTGAAAGGGCAAAGCAAGAAAATCGATTCAGCGTGCATTATACTGGCGAACACGAACATCTTACCTATTTAAGCAGTAAGTTACCTAAGTTTCAGATGGAAAGTTATAGAGAATTAACATTAAACACCGTGATGTCGGTTTTATCAAAATCAACTTAAGCTTACGATTAAAGTCATGGAAAAAGTTTTAGTGACTGGCGGAACCGGATTTTTAGGCAAGCAACTTGCCTTTAAATTGCAAGCACTAGGTTATGATGTAAGCGTACTAGGTCGTAACCGCTTCATAGGAAATCAATTATCAGCACGAGGATTGCAATTTTTACCAGTCGATTTAACAAATAAAGAAGCAATAATTGCGGCTTGTAAAGGGCAAGATTATGTCTTTCATTGCGGTGCTTTATCTTCACCTTGGGGCAAATACCAAAACTTTTATAATGCTAATGTTTTAGGGACGCGAAATATTATTCGAGGTTGTCAAACTTATGGTATCCAACGGCTAATACACGTTTCTACCCCTAGTGTTTATTTTGATTTTTCCCATCGTTTAAATATTTCTGAAAATGACCATTTGCCCTCAAAATTAGCCAATCACTATGCTGAAACAAAATTATTAGCAGAAGCAGAGGTTAAGCAAGCACACCAGCAAGGATTACCAGTAATTACCATTCGCCCTCGCGGTATTTTTGGCCCCGGAGATACGACGATTTTACCCAGGTTAATTAAGGCAAATAATCAAACCGGCATACCTTTGATTGATGAGGGTAAAGCTTACATCGATATGACTTATGTGGATAACGTAGTTGATGCTTTACTGCTATGTCAAAACGCACCAAGTCATTTGTTAGGAAGGATTTTTAACATTACTAATGGTGAACCTATGTATCTGGCTGATTTGTTAGAAATGTTAATGAAAAAACTCGATTATCCTGTTAAACTAAAACCAATTTCTTATCAAACCGCCTCTTGGGTAGCTGCGACGATGGAATTTCTATCAAATACGCTGTTTTTGAGTAGAGAACCTTTGCTAACTCGCTACACGGTGGGGTTACTTGCTTTCAGTCAAACTCTGGATATTACTGCTGCTAAAGTAGAATTAGGTTATCAACCTAAAATTGGGATTGAGGAAGGCTTGGATATGTTTGTAAAATGGTGGAAAAAAGAGCGGGATTTTTAGGATTTGCGAATTAAAGGATAATCTAATTGATTCCCTATTAATTAAAATTAATCTTGTTTATCCTACTCGATTATAAAATAGTTAAAATTTCTCCTGTTAAGCGTTAAATTCTGAAATTTACGGTCGATGATAAAAATAAATTTTTTCCAAGCTGGATATTGCATTCACCCAGAGGCAATTGTAATTCAAGGTGGGAGATGGAAAATTTCCAATTTTCCGTCGATATGCGCCCTCATTTCTCATCCTCAATTCGGATATATTTTGTATGATGCTGGTTATTCTCACCGCTTTTTTCAGGAAACTCGAAATTTTCCGTTTCGTCTTTATGCTTTGATGACACCTGTTTATTTTCAGTCAGAAGATGGCATTTCTGCTCAATTGCAAACGGAAGGGATCTCGCCGGAAGCAATTCAATATATTATTATTTCCCATTTTCACGCGGATCATGTCGGAGGTTTATCTGACTTTCCTAATGCTAAGTTTGTATGTTTTCAATCTGCTTACAATGCAGTTAAATCTCGGCAAGGTTTTCGCGCGTTAAAAGCTGGGTTTCTCCCCGGTTTGATGCCATCAAATTTCGTGGAACGTGCTATTTTTGTAGAGAGTAAAAATCAGGTATCTCTGCCTTCTGCATATGCACCATTTGATACTGGGTTTGATATTTTTGGCGATGGTAGTATTCTAGCAGTTGAATTGCCCGGTCATGCTACGGGGCAATTGGGTTTATTCGTAACAGATAGAGATAATCAAACTTATTTTCTAATTGCTGATGCTTGTTGGTTGCGTCGCGCTTATCAGGAGTTTATTGCTCCCCACCCAATAGCGAATATACTGTTTTCTAACCGAGGAGAATATGTGGATACCCTGCAAAAAATTCATCAATTACATAAATTAAATTCGGCAATTAAAATTATTCCTACCCATTGTCAAGATACTTGGGAAAAATTAAAGCTTCAGCGTTATGAATGATCTATTAAATATACTTTGGCATTATTTTCAAACAAAATACTTGCGGCGATTTCGTAATCGTTCAGAATTGTTGGTATGGCAAGATGAACGAGTACGTGATTTTCTAGCATATATCGTACCAAAATCACCGTTTTATAATAAGTATTATGGTGGTTTAGGTCTGCAAGATTGGCAAACTTTGCCCACAATCGATAAAACTGTGATGATGGCTAATTTTGATGTTTTAAATACAGTAGGTATCAAAAAGTCGGAAGCTTTTGCTATAGCAGAACAAGCTGAAAGAAGCCGGGATTTTAACTGTAATTTACATGGTTTTACGGTTGGGCTTTCTTCGGGAACTAGTGGTAATCGAGGTTTATTTTTAGTTAGTAAAAAGGAACGGCTGGCTTGGGCTGGGGCTATTTTAGCAAAAGGATTACCTAAACCTATTTTAGCTAAACAATCTATTGCTTTTTTCTTGAGAGCAAATAGTAATTTATACGAAACTGTAAATAGTCGGCGGATTCAGTTTAAGTATTTTGATTTATTTCAACCTGTAGAAAATCATATTGCAGAATTAAATCGTTATGCTCCAGATATTTTAGTGGCTTCCCCATCAATGTTGCGTCTGTTGGCAGATGCAACATTGATGGGGGAGTTAAGGATATCGCCGCTGAAAATAGTTGCTGTGGCAGAAGTTTTAGATCTGTTGGACGAGGCATATATTTCTCAGGTATTCGGGCAAATAGTACATCAAATTTATCAATGTACTGAGGGTTTTTTGGCAAGTACTTGTCAGTATGGGACTCTGCATTTGAATGAAGACCTTATGGTAATTCAAAAAGAGTATTTGGATCGGGATGCGGGGAAGTTTATGCCGATTATTACTGATTTTAATCGCCAAACTCAACCGATTATTA
Source organism: Leptolyngbyaceae cyanobacterium (assembly GCA_036703985.1). GTDB lineage: Bacteria > Cyanobacteriota > Cyanobacteriia > Cyanobacteriales > Aerosakkonemataceae > DATNQN01. The sequence goes on along the minus strand of DATNQN010000068.1, from coordinate 31,066 downwards.
GATATCGTTTAGATGATATTTTAACTGAATGCCGGAGTCCTTGTGCTTGTGGTTCTGTGCTGACGGCAATTTCAAGTGTTGAAGGACGAAAAGATGATATTTTTTATTTGCCTAATCAAACTGGTGAAAAGTTAGTTCCCTTTTTTCCAGATTTTATAAGGAGAGCGATTATTATTGCTTCGTCAGAAATTGCCGAATATATGGTGATTCAGAAGAGTCCTAATTTGATGGAAATATCTTTAAAAGTGTCTAAAGGATTGCGAACTGAAATAGAGATGAAAGTAACTCGCTCTTTGGAAGATTTATTTGCGCGATCGCACTGCCAAATTCCTCAAATACTTTACTCGGAATACCAACCAAAAACTCAACCTTATCAAAAACTCCGGCGAGTAAAGCGAGAATTTGATTTCAATCCTAGCTGAACTCAAGTTGCTAGTTATAACAATTAACGTAGAGGGAGGGGCTAGGGGCTAGGGGAAAGAAGGAGCTAGAATTAAATTTGAGGCATATCACTTTAGTTTCTGGCAAATTGCTCAACTTGAAAGCCTATATTTTTTACGAAGAAACTCGGTTTCTCATTTTGGCAAGATGTTCTCGGACTGGAAGAAAGATTTGTGACGCGAAAGCAAGAGAATTGTTAGAAGGTATTCTTTTTCCCTTTCCCTCTTCCCTAACCCCTATTTATATGAGGAAATCCTTTATAAAAATTTTGTTAGTAGAAGATGATCCATTGCTGAGCGCAACGCTGACAAAAGTATTGGCGGCACATCACTACGAGATCGATTTGGCGATCGATGGAAGAGCGGGGCTAGAACGAGCAACCGCAGTTGATTATGACTTGATTTTGCTAGACGTGCAGATTCCCAAACTAGATGGCATTAGTTTATGTCGCCAACTGCGATCGCAAAACTACCGCAAACCAATTCTGTTGTTGACCGCCAACAATACAGATGCAGATGTAGTGGCAGGTTTAGATGCGGGAGCCGATGACTATATTGGCAAGCCGTGCGCCCCAGAAGTCTTACTAGCCCGAATGCGAACGTTGCTGCGCCGCAGTGAAATACTATCGAAAGGCGGCACTACTGGCTCATCTCCTGCGCTGAGGTGGGGCGACCTGTGCTTAGATATCGCTGCCGGTCGAGTTACGTTTGGCGAAACAGCCATTTCACTGACCGCAACCGAATATAATCTACTGGAATTATTTTTGCGAAATCCCGATCGCATTTTCAGTCGCAGCGCCATTATCGATCGTCTGTGGGCAGTCGATGACGCACCAAGCGATCGCGCAATTAATACTCATATAAAAGATCTCCGAAAAAAACTCAAAGCAGGCGGCTTAACCGACGAAATCATCGAAACAGTTTATGGTATGGGCTATCGACTCAAGCCTTATCCGCAATCCGCACCCTCCGATCTCCAAAAATCCGACCTCGATCTCACTTCAAAAGACCGATCTGCCCAGAAACCACAGTCTACCAAGGACGCGATCGACAAAGTACTACAACGATTTCGGGGCATATTTATGGAGCGAGTTGCCTTATTAGAACAAGCAAAAACTGCTCTGTTAGCAGGCAATTTAGAAGCCCGATTACAGCAAGCCGCCAAGCAGGAAGCCCATAAATTGGCAGGTTCTCTAGCATCTTTCGGTTATCCCGAAGGATCGAAATTAGCCCGCTCGGTAGAGCATTTGCTGATCAACGATCGTCCTTTCACCCCGGAAGAAATCGCCCGGTTATCCGAAGCGATCGCTGCATTACATCAGGAGTTAGCCACACCCCCGATTAACTCAAAAATTTCACCAACACCTACCACTTCATCTCATCGGTTGTTAGTAGTTGACGATGATGTAGCCTTAACCGAGCAATTAAAAGCCGAATCAGAAGCTTGGGGATTTCGCATCAAAATCGCCCCCAATCTAACAGTTGCCCGATCGTATCTTGCCCTGTCAATGCCTGACGCGATTTTACTAGATTTAAGTTTTCCAGAAACGCAAGAAGATGGATTGAGCTTATTGCGAGAAGTCACCGAAAGATCGCCTCACCTACCGGCGATCGTCTTTACCGGACGCGGTAGCCTTGCCGATCGCTTAGCAGTATCCCGTTTAGGAGCCAAACAATTTCTGCATAAACCTGCCACCACCGAGCAAATTTTTCAAGCGATCGGGCGTGTCTTAACCAAAAACCAAGCTTTTCAAGCCAAAGTCTTAATTGTTGACGACGATCGAGCCGCCTTAATTCACTTATCCGCATTACTCGCACCTTGGGGTTTAGAAATAATAACTTTAACCGAACCCCAACAATTTTGGGAAATGCTCGTAACCACTTCCCCCAACCTAGTCATACTCGATCTGGAGATGCCGCGAGTAAGCGGACTGGAGTTATGTCAAGTAGTGCGACAAGATATCTTATGGGGAGATTTGCCGATTTTAGTCGTCACCGGTCACAGCGATGCAGATTCCCTAATCCGCGCTTTTGCCGCCGGTGCCGATGATTTCATCACTAAACCCGTTTTGGGCCCAGAACTCGTGACGCGAGTACTCAGCAGGATCGAGCGCACTCGCTGGCGGTAAGGGAAGATCGGGCCGGGATAAATCGCTCAAACCCTTATTTTACGGGCTTTTCCCTCCCTACCTCCTGCCTTCTGTTATGGCGACGCGGGTAAATTGGTAGTATGTAGCATAGTTACATAAGTCTGGCAAGATGCGAAAGAAAATATCGCCAGGAATCAGGAAACAGCCGTGAGACTCGATCGACTATTTTTATCTTACGGAGTCGCGATCGGCTCGACAGCGATCGCGCTGGTTGTCACTCGCTGGCTGGAACCATTTCTATTGCAAACGATCGGCGCGTTTTTCTACTTTGCGATCGTCGTCAGTGCTCGGTATGGTGGCTTTCCAGGGGGAAACTTTGCCGTCGCGCTTTCAATATTGGCGATCGATTATTTTTTTCTTCCCCCCAAACATCAACTCGCGATCGATTCCCCAGAAAACGTATTGCAATTAGGCATTTTTCTGCTGGTGGCGCAGGGAATTAATTTACTCGCCAGCCACCTGGAACGGCGCAAGCAAACAGAAACCTTGCTGCATCGCCAATTAAAGCAACAAAGCGCGGTAATCGAAATCAGCCAGCGCATTCGTCAATCCCTGAATTTACCAGAGATCTTGCAAACGATCGCCGAGGAAGCGCGGCGCTTTTTGCAATGCGATCGCGTCCTGATCTTCCAAATCGAACCCGACAATAGGGGAACCATTCTCGTACAATCCCTCGATCCGGCTTGCAATGCCATCTCATCCCAGCATACCTTCGCTCCTTCGATCGACAACGAACAGATCGAACTTTTCAAACAAGGCTCAGTCATTGCCCAAACAGATATCGAAACCGCCCGAATTACTCCCCGCGATCGCGAAATGCTAGCAAGTTTGCAAGTAAAAGCAAATTTAGTCGTCCCGATTTGGCAAGGAAAAAATCTCTGGGGTTTGCTGATCGTTCATCAACGTGCAGCACCCCGTCACTGGGAAACTTCAGAAATAGAATTACTCCGGCAATTATCGGCACAAGTTAGTACTGCTGTTCAACAAGCCAATTTACTCCAGCAAGTACAAAAAGAAGCACTTCGCCTCCAAACCCTTTTTAATACCTCTTTTGATGGCATCGCCATCTTAGATCGCGAAGGAAAAGTATTGGATGCCAATCCTCGATTTGCCGAAATGCTCGGTTACACCTCAGAAGAAATTGCCAACCTCACCCCTTTTGATTGGGATGCTCATTTCACCTCAGAAGAAATCGAGCAGATGATGGGTGAGTGGATCGACGTTAAAAATCGAGTGTTCCAGACTCGTCACCGACGAAAAGATGGCTCGATCTACGATGTCGAAATCAGTGTTAGCGTAACGAAATGGCAAGGAGAAATTTTTCGATTTTGCATTTGTCGAGACATTACAGAGCAAAAAAAAGCCGAAATTGCTCTCCAAGAAAGCCAATTACAATTGCAGCGACAACTGGCGGAAATCGAAACCATTTACCAATCTGCTCCCATCGGTTTGAACGTTTTAGACACCGACCTCCGGTTCGTGCGAATCAACCAGCGACTAGCAGAAATAAATGGGTTTTCCGTAGCAGCACATATCGGTCGCACGGTGCGCGAATTATTACCGGATCTGGCTGATGCTGCCGAACAAATATTGCTTCCGATCTTGGAAACCGGACAACCGCTTTTGAATGTGGAAATTGTCGGGGAAACGCCAGCGCAACCAGGGGTGCAGCGTACTTGGTTAGAGAATTTCTTACCATTAAAAGATGGCGATCGCGTGATAGGCATCAGTACTGTTTGCGAAGAAATTACCGATCGCAAACAAGCGCAAATTGCTTTACAACAATTGAATGAGGAACTTGAGCAAAGAGTAATGGAAAGAACCGCCGAACTAACCGAAATAAACGAGCGTTTATTAGTTACTTTAATCGAAAAAGAACGCGCTTATCAATTAGTCAAAGAACAAGCCCAACTTTTAGACCTCGCCCACGACAGCATTATCACTTGGGATGTAAACTCGGTCATTACTTTTTGGAATAAAGGAGCCGAGTTGATGTATGGCTGGACGAAAGCCGAGGCATTGGGGCAAGTAACGCACGATTTGTTAAAAACTCAACTTCCCAAACCATTAGCAGAAATTCAAGGCGAACTGTTTGCCAAAGGTTATTGGGAAGGTACAATAATTCATTTTACTAAAGACGATCGCCCGATTACCGTATCCAGCCGTTGGGTTACCCAAAAAGATGATACGGGTAAAGTAATTAATATCCTGGAAATTAACAACGATATTAGCGATCGCAAACGAATCGAAAAAGCGCTGCAAGAAAGCGAAGAAAAGTTTCGTCAGTTGGCAGAAAACATCAATGCAGTTTTTTGGATGACAGACATCAAAAAACGGCAAATTCTCTACGTGAGCGATGTTTACGAACAGCTTTGGCAAGGTAAGTGCGAAGATGTTTATCGAAACTTCTATGTTTGGTTAGAGGCGATTCACCCAGAAGATCGACCGCTGGTGGAAGCTGCATCGATCGAACAGCAAACCACCGGGCGATCGGATACTGAATATCGGATCGTCCGTCCTGATGGTTCGTTGCGTTGGATTCGCGATCGCGCATTTGCAGTCAGAGATGAAACCGGAACGATCTGGCGCATGGCTGGGATTGCTGAAGATATTAGCGATCGCAAACAAGCCGAACAATTGTTAGAACTTCAAGCCGTGATCGTCCGCAATATGGCGGAAGGCATTTGTTTAATCAGAGCCGATAATGGATCGATCGTCTACGCTAATCCTAAATTCGAGCAAATGTTCGGCTACGACCCCGGCGAACTCGACAATCAGCACGTTTCGATCGTAAATTACGCCACTGAATCCATCAGTGCTGAAGATAGCTACCAAGCTATTCGTTCAGCCATCTTAGAAAATACTGAATTCTCTTATGAAGTTCATAATATCAAGAAAGACGGTACTCCATTTTGGTGTAGCGCCACTTGTTCTGTATTTAAACATCCCGACTACGGCGATGTTTTAGTGGCAGTTCAACAAGACATTACCAAGCGGAAGCTGGCGGAAGAAGCTTTATTACAGAAATCCCGAAAAGAACAGTTACTCTTTTCTATTACTCAAGCGCTCCGCCAATCTTTAGATCTCAATCAAATTCTCAATACCGCCGTTACGGAAGTAAGGCAGACATTACAAGCCGATCGCACTACTGTTTACCGCTTTCATCCCGATTTTAGCGGCGATTTTGTCGTAGAATCAGTTGGCGAAGATTGGGTAAAACTGGTAGGAGGCGATGTTCAAAAAATTTGGCAAGATACCTATTTGCAAGAAACTCAAGGTGGTCGTTTCCGAAATAAAGAAACTTTTATAGTTAACGATATTTATAAGGCAGAGCTTCAACTTTGTCATATTGAATTGTTAGAACAATTTCAAGCCAAAAGTTACGCGATTTTCCCCATTTTTGCCGGAGAAACTCTTTGGGGTTTATTAGCCGTTTATCAAAATGCTAAACCCCGTAATTGGCAACCGTGGGAAATTGAGTTACTCGCAGAAATTGCCAGCCAGTTGTCGATCGCGATCCAACAATCCGAACTGTACCGACAACTTCAAAACGAACTGCAAGAGCGCAAGCAAGCCGAAGCCACCATCCGAGAAGCCGAACGACGCTGGCGATCGCTATTAGATAACGTGCAGTTGATCGTGGTCGGGCTGGATCGCGCGGGAAATGTCAATTACGTCAATCCTTTCTTCTTGAAACTTACGGGTTATACTAACGACGAAGTATTAGGTAAAAATTGGTTTGAAAATTTCATACCTCCAGCTACTCAACAATCAATTCAAACCACTTTTGAGGAAGTCATAAATTATCATCTTCATTCCTATTACCGAAATGCTATCTTCACGAAATTCGGTGAGGAAAAATTCATTGCTTGGAATAATACGATACTGCAAGATGCCCAAGGTATCGCGATCGGAACGATCAGCATAGGCGAAGATATCACCGAACAACAAAAAATTGAAAAAATCAAGGAGGAATTTATTGGCATTGTCAGTCACGAACTGCGTACTCCTCTCACAGCAATTCAAATGTCGCTAGGACTATTGAACGTGGGAATTTACGATAAAAAACCAGAAAAATCCCGCCGCATGATCGAGATTGCTCTCATCGATACCAATCGTTTGGTGAATCTGGTTAATGATATTTTAGATTTGGAGCGCCTGGAGTCCGGGCGGGCGGTTTTGGAAAAAACTGTTTGCAAAGCCGCAGATTTGCTCCGGCAAGCAGTCGATGGCATCCAGGCGATCGCAACTCAACAGCAAATCTCGTTAATCGTTACCCCCACCGATGCAGAAGTTTGGGCAGCAGCAGATGCGATCGTTCAAGCATTGACAAATTTGCTTAGTAATGGTATAAAGTTTTCTCCTCCTAATTCTGCAATTCGCCTCAGCGCTGAAAACCAAATAGACTACGTATTGTTTCAAGTTAGCGATCGCGGACGGGGAATTCCTGCGGATAAGCTAGAACTCATTTTTGGCAAATTTCAGCAAGTTGACGCCTCGGATTCCCGCGAAAAAGGAGGAACTGGCTTAGGATTAGCTATTTGTCAGAGTATTATAGAGCGGCATGGTGGAAAAATCTGGGCTGAAAGCGTTTTGGGTGAAGGCAGTACGTTTTTCTTCACCTTACCGCTCAACTAAACCTACTCAAACCTACTCAAAGGCGGAAAGTCCAGTCATTCGTAGTGGGTCAAGCACCACAGGGTTAAACGGCAAACCCTTTATTCCTTGGTCTAAGACATCAGGAATTACTTTTTTGGTAATATTAAATGACCCATTCACATCGGCATTTAATAACCTACCATTGGCTGTTTTATACAATCCTCTCGCTACTCTATGTCCCTGAAACACGGGTTTTTTTTCCCCATATTTAGGCAGAGCATCCCCATCTAAAGCATTGGATTGAGATGTATAAGATTCTTCTGTTATGATGACTTGAATTCCTTTTAATTGGGCTTTATAGGTCAACATTTCGATTAACCTATAATGCGGAATGTTCACAAATTGTTGATTATTCCTTTGGCCTAAGTTAATTGATTGTTTCCAGGTCGCATTATGCCCAATTACGATGATTCCTATTTGATGCTGTGTACACCAATCTATAACTCTTCTGCTGGCTGTATGTAGATAATTATCTACTCTACAGTTACGTTTATGAGTGAGCTTTTTTAATTTTTGAGATTGGTTTTGATTCTGCTTAATTTTTAGCGCAGATTGTAAACTGGAACGTTGTTTATTGTAAAAGGTGTTAATTGCTTTTAGTGGTCTGCCTTTAATCAGCATAGGTCTGACGCCTGTTTGATTGGTAGTTACAGCCATTAAGTTATTAACTCCTAAGTCTATCCCGGCTATTTGTTGATGATTGGTTGTCTCCTCTATTTTTTCATAAACTATTTCGATTACATAACAATTACTTTTCGGCACAATTCTCGCTTCGATGATTACTTTCGCTGATGTGGGAATTTTGATTTCACTCATCGAGAGGTGACAAATTCCTTTTTTTAAGGCTTTTTTGGAGATTGATTCGTGAGGATAAGGGAGAATATTGCGCCCTTTTGTTTTATGTTTATATGCCGGTATTTTTGGTTGACCTAAGAATTTTTCGGGATGTTTCTGCCAGGTTTTTACAGCTTGAAAATAACTTGTCCATGCTGTATCTAATCTACGGATGATTTGCTTACTAACTTTGGTTGGTAAGGCTTTGTAGTCCCCGGTTTGGGATAGGAGGTGGTAAATTTGGTTAAAGTTTAATTTCTCCTGGTGTGCAAAGAAGTGTTGACGATAATGATAATTAGCTAGGTTAAACAAATTTTTTGCCAAAAAAGCTTTGTGGTCAATTTCTGACCACAGAGGATGGTTTTTTGTGATGATATGACGTTCCACTAGCAACATGATTTGATTATACTGCCAGAAAAAGCTCTTGTTACAACCACTCTCGCCAAAAATTCTTCACTATTGGCATTTAGCTATAAGAATGAGTAAGATTAAGAAGGATTAGCCAGATTTTTGGCAACTGCATTTACCCCCTAACCTAAGTGGCAAGAACAGTTAATTTGATTGTATGGAGGGGGAAAGATAAGAGTAGGGGCGTTCGCGTAGCGAACGCCCCTACAAATTCTTTGAGGATCGATCGAAAATCTAAAATCAAATGAAAGATAAACAAATTTTGATAGTTGACGACGAAGAACATCTTCGGGAACTGGTGCAGGCTTGCCTAGAAGATCTGGGAGGATGGCAAACACTGCTGGCAGCATCAGGTGAAGAATGTTTGGAGATTCTTAAAACAGAACGACCTCATGCGATTTTGCTCGATGTGTCGATGCCGGGAATGGATGGGATTGCCTTATACGATCGCCTCCAGTCCGATCCGACGATCTCGTCGATTCCAGTAATTTTACTAACCGCCAAAGTATTGCCCAGCGATCGAGCTAAATTCGCTCAGATGGGAGTCACTGGAGTAATTTCCAAACCAATTCAACCGACTACCCTGACAGAAGAAGTGGCAGAAATTTTGGGATGGGATAATTAATATAGCTAGGGACTAGGGACTAGGGGCTAGGGGAAGAAGGTTGACACTCCTGGAGGCTAAAGCCGAGAGGATTCTTGCATCACAGAAGAACCTTTGTAAATTTTTGTAAAACAGACTGAATCTTTACCAATTCCTTATGGTTATTCTCTACTCTCTTGGTAAGCAGCAAAAGGCTATTGGCAGAGGAGAAGAATAAATGCTTTTAAAAAAATTTAATAATTTAAACCGGAAATGCGATCGCGCCCTTGGTTCATTTCCCGGTTCGCTCAATGGTGGTCAGCTATCGACTTAGGGTAACCTCGAAAAAATCGATCGCATTCCTGCGGATTCCCGAAACGGAAATGGATTTTATCTCATACCAATTCACTTGCTTTCGGCTCGTTAATATTTCTATTTTCTTCAGCCCCGGCGGTAAATATTAAAAGTGACAATGACTGTGCGAACTTGTTTTAATCCCGATTATCAATTCAGTCATGATTCGATTATATGCTGACCAATCCCCATTTACAAGCGAATCGCTAATTTTCGCACACCATTCAATGAAAAATTTACCAGTGGTTAAAATGACCACGAAAACAATTTTACTGATTCACAACCAACCCAACATGGGGGAATTGATCCACGCTTGTTTGACTGATTTCGGAGGGTGGGAAGTTCTAGTAGCTAGTTCGTCTTTAGAAGGGTTAAAGCAAGCAAAACTCTCTCAATTGGATGCCATTATTTTTGACTTTTCTATCACTCAAATGAATGCGTTGCTGTTGGCTAAACAGTTAAGAGAAAACCCGATGGCTCGGAATATACCCGTCGTTTTATTACGAACTAAGGAGAAATGGGTTGATTTTCAACCATTCCAACAATATGAAGTGACGACAATCACGATCGAACCATCAGATCTGGCAATGCTTCCCGTCATGATTGCGGTGGCTTTGGGCTGGTAGTCAAGTCAAGTCAATTCAAAATTCAAAATTCAAAATTAATCTTCTTCTTGATGCAAGCATTTTGAATTTTGAACTCAAAAAATGGTCAGTAGCAGGGGGCAGAATACAAGAGTCAGAATTCATACCAAATCCGCATTAACAATCCCTGAAAAGTCAAATCAGCTAAAACCCTTTTCCCTTTTGTTGAAAAGCTTCCTGTCTTGTCCGATTTAATCTGTTTTTTATTAAGAAATATTGAGATTTAAATCCATTCTTTAACAAATCTGTATTTTTCACCAAATCTTTATTTTTGACCGGTAGAGTCAGGCTCATTAGTAGTTCGAGTTAGTGCCAAAAGGCAGAAAAGAAGGTTGTACGGTCAGCTTTCTCAGCTTGTTCCACTGGTGAGCTATTTCGGCTACTCGGTACTAGTTTAATCCTTTTCATTAATAAACTTTACTTTTTTAACATCCGAGGTTTTTATGACAGAATGCCCATGCTGCTCAAATCAAATGATCCGTCACATTGGCCACCATCAAGTTTACTGGTTTTGTCGCCACTGCTGGCAAGAAATGCCTGTTTTTGACCTTAATAAGTGGGATTCATCGTCACCTGCCACTTTAGTAGCAAGCGTAGGCATTAAGAAACAATTTTCTTTTTTAAGGATCGGTTAATTCAATTTAATTTCGGAAAAATTTAACGAGCTTTCTGGCGATGATTCGTGCTCCACCTGATATAGCTATGGCTGGGGGCTAATGTAAGATGGCACAAGAAGTTATCCATCAGTTTTTTCCCATTTCCCCATCGCCTCAATAATCTCAATAATTAAGTTAAATGCTGCCGCAGCTTTGGTGGTAAAGTCATCAAAACCGATAATCGATAATTTCTAGCAAAGCATTCATCAGTTCGACATTCGATGCACCGATCGACGTTGTAGCATTACAATTAAAAGATTCTCCCGTAAGTTGAGCAAATACTGCACCCGCTTCTTTGGCAATCAAATATCCCGGCATGATATCCCATATATCGTAAGAATAAACTAAGTAGGCGTCTGTTCTCCCAGCCGCGAGAGATGCCAAATCGTAACAAGCAGCGCCCCACATTTTTAATTGAGCGATTTGATTTGCGATCGCTGCGATACCCGATAATCTAATCCGATTTTTCTCAACGCGATCGCCTGTTTTGCTAAAATCTCCCATCGACAAGACGGCTTGACTCAATTTAACGGATGAATTAACGTAAATTCTTTGATTATTTAAATAGCTGCCTCGCTCGATCGCCGCCGTATACATTTCATCGAGGACAGGCAAATAAATGGCAGCAACTACTGGTTGTTTGTCGATCGCTAATGCCAGTTGAATACCGTAGGTGGGGATTTTTCGAGCATAGTTATTCGTGCCATCTAAAGGATCGATGACCCAGGTTCTAGAATCTGTGATTTCTCCCGGATAACTTTCTTCCGAAATAATGCGATCGCCTGGAAACTTTTTCGTTAATTCATCAACGATAAATTTTTCAATTGCGTAATCAGTAGAAGTTACCACATCATATTCACTTTTAATATATACGTTTGTGGTTACTGACTGCTGCTTTATATAAAGGTTCGCTGCTTCTTTGATAATATTTGAAGCAAAATCTAACTCTTTTGCATAAACACCAAAATCTGCCTTCATCTAAAGGTAATTTTTCCAAAAAACGCAATTTTTTAGCTAACTGTCAAGCGAACATTGCCTATTTTTACAGCGAATCAGTAGTCAGTAATCAGAATTCAGAATAATTTCCCCTTCTGAATTCTGTATTCTGACTCCTGAATTCTCACTTTTTAAGCCAGCCCGACTAATTTAGCACTCAAAACCCACAAATCCTTAGCTTTTTCGTCATCGCGAGCTTGGGGAGAAACTTGTTGCACAAAAGATTTGCGGTCTTTCTTTTGTCGATTTCCCCAACTCCAATAAGCGCCAGATTGTCTGTATTCGGGATCGGCAACTACTGCTGCCACTCTTTCCCCAGCTAATTCCTGAGATACGTAACCGCCGGTGATGTATTTTTGGAACAAGGGGAAAAGTTTTTGAAATAGGGGATAGTGATTTCGGAACAGGGGGGTTTCCGCCACGCATCCCGGATAAAGAGAACTGAAGGTAATGCCAGTTGACTCGTGATAGCGGCGGTGCAGTTCGCGCATTGTCAGTACGTTACAGACTTTGCTATCTTTGTAAGCTTTGACGGGTTCAAATTGTTTGCCATCAATCATGGTGATGGGGTCTTTAAATCCGGCAGCAAAACCTTCTAGATTGCCCAAGTCCGGACGGGGTGGAATTTTACCGCCCAATTCATCAGGGTTGTGGGTAACTGTACCCAAGATCACTAATCTGCGATCGCGATATGTCGATCGCTTGAGATCCTCCAACATCAAATTACACAACAGGAAATGACCCAAATGATTGGTGGTCATCGTCAATTCGTAACCTTCCGGACTCCATAAAGGCGCTTTTAATAAAGGCATATAAATAGCGGCATTGCAGAGCAAAGCATCCAGGGACAATTCCCGCGCCCGGAAGTTCTGCACGAACCGTTTTACGCTCTCCAAGGAGCCTAAGTCGATATGAATGAGAGTGTAGCTGCCAGGGGGCATTCCTACTGACTCGGCTGCTCTTTGGGCTTTTTCTAAATCCCGACAAGCCATGACAACGTGCCATCCCCGGCGGACAAAAGCTTTTGCGGCGTATAAGCCAACCCCGGAAGAGGCACCCGTGACTACAACCGTTGGTTTGCGTTGTTGTTCCATTCTGTTAAGACTGCGTGACCGTCATTGACTACCTCAATGATTTTACAACTCAAAAGCGATCGTCTTTGATTTTTTCTTTGTATTATGTCCGTACAATGGAAACCATAGATTTTGACTCGATCGGCCAAAAATTTCCTATATAAAAAAAGAAGTCAGAATCCAGAAGTCAGAAGTAAGAATTCAGAAGTCAGAATTCAGAATTCTGATAGATAAAAAATTATGATAATTTGATAATTTCCGCCAATTTTTTATCCTTCAGCAGATAAGTAAGCATTTTTCCTTTACCTTTAATATTTACTAAACCGCGCTCTTGAAATAAGTACTTATCTTTTAAAAATTGGTAGGTAATTTCCGTCACTTGGATGCAGCCGGGGATTCCCTGCGATTCCATCCGACTGGCAATATTAACTGTATCGCCCCACAAGTCGTAGATAAATTTCTTCGTACCGATTACCCCAGCTACGACTGGCCCAGTATTAATGCCTATTCTCATGCTAAAATTTTGACCGTTTTTAACATTAAAATGGTCTAGTGCTCTGAGCATATCGATCGCCATATTTGCGATCGCTTCCGCGTGATCCGTGCGATGGTCGGGAATTCCACCCGCTACCATATAGGCATCGCCGATCGTCTTAATTTTTTCTAGTTGATGGATTTCTGCCAGTCGATCGAAAATAGAAAAAATCTGATTGAGTAAATCGACTAACTCGGCGGGAGGTATCCGCGCCGAAAGCTTGGTAAATCCGACAATATCGGCAAATAAAACCGTCACTTCCCCAAAAGAGTCAGCAATACTGCTTTCTTCTTGTTTGAGGCGATCGGCGATCGGAGAAGGTAAAATATTCAGCAGCAAGCGTTCTGACTTTTCCCGTTCCGATCGCAAATCTTTTAACAACCCCTCCAAAGTTTTCAGCATCCAATTAATCGACTCAGCCAAACTCGATAACTCATCTTTGCCAAACACCACAACGCGCCGAGATAAATCTCCCGTAGCGCCAATATTTTTCACATCTTTGCTGAGACTCGTTAAACGAGAAAGCACTAATTTTTCTAAAAATAACAGGGTTACTCCACTAAATACAATACCTACTAACAGTAGAGAAATAATCAAATAACGCTGACTAACCTGCGCCTGCTGGTAAGTCGTGCGAGGAATATCTACTCGCAATAACAGCGCTGGTCGATCGTAAATATCCTTGAGTAGCATATATCCACCCATTGTTTGCGGATCGAGTGGATTAACCCAAATGGGAGTTTCTTCTGATAAAAAAGAACGTGCTATCTTAAAATCAGCAGCCATCACCGGGTCATCATACTTTTTAATCGTCAGCGGTAAGCGGGAGATTTGTGACAACTTGCGAATATTTTCATCATTTAAATAGCGGCCAAAAATGAGAGTTCCTCTGCTTGGGCCAGAACCTTCGCTAGTTAAAATCGGTTGGGAAGATATCATCATTGGCCCTTCTTTTAAAATGATAATTCCGCTTAACTTATGATTATTTTGACGTTTGACTAGCAAACTATCCGGCAATAAATGCTTTTTAATTTCTTGAGAAATCGGTTTGATTTTTTTAGACTTTAAATCGAAATTGCTGGCAAACACCAGCCGCCCAGAATTATGAATATATAACACTAAATTAACTTTTAAATTAGCTAGTTGCGCCGGAACGAGATTAGATTCTATATAACGCTTGTTGCCATCTTCAATAAAAGCGTAAGTATCATCCCAAGCTGACCAATCATCAAAACGAGAACTAAAATTTTCTTCATGCTGATTCAGGATATTTAAAACTCCTTCTACCGTCTGATGGCTACTCTCTTTCTCAGCTTGAGCAAGACTTCCCAACAAAATCGTCGATGAAATCATGTATAAAGTACTAACCAGGCCAGCTAATGTCAAGCCAATGGTAATAACAGTTTTGGTTTTTAATTTCATAAAATTGTTATTTTTTTTGAGGCATCCAAATACAAAAAAGACAAAAAATTGCATCATATTAATAAAAAATCTCAAATTTTACCGTAATTAAATAGATGCGATGCCCCTAGAAAAATATGTTGATTTTTTGTTTCTTTCTTCCTATATTCCCTACTCCTCCTCATCGCCCCATCTTCCCGCCCCCTTACCCAGGTCAAGCCTCAGTAGCAGTCGAGAACTCAAATAGCATCTCTCTTTAGTTAGAAAGACTCGCTCTCATAGTAACACTGTTGGTGGGATAGGCGCTGCTCGTGGTATGAAGTAGGAAGTGGGATATCGATGTAACTGCTAATGCCTTTCACCTATACTCGCAAAATCCGCTTTCAAGACACCGACGCCGCTGGAGTAGCTTACTTTGCCAATCTCTTGGCAATCTGCCACGAAGCTTATGAAGAATCTCTCTGTAAATCTGGCATCAATATTAAATCTTTTTTTAGCAATTCCGATGTAGCAATTCCCATCGTTCATGCTAGTGTAGATTTTCTTCGCCCTATGTACTGCGGCGACATTATAATTATTTTCTTAATGCCTCAGTATTTAACTAGTAATAAATTTGCCATTAATTACAAAGTTTTTACGCCTAATCAAGAAGTAGTTGCCAATGCTTTGACTAGGCACGTCTGCATAAATGCAATTAATCGAAGTCGAAAAGAATTACCCAGAGATATTATAGATTGGTTGAATGATTGGGGCGAGACTGTAGCCAAGTTATAGCAAGTTGTTGGATTTGGCGATAATTTACTTTTCCTTGGGCGTTGCGAGGTAAATTTTCCACAGATATCCAATATTTAGGGCGCTTAAAGTTACACAATTGCTCCTGAATTGCCGTTTTTAAATCTTCATCAGATACTTGTAAATTGTTGGGGACATAAATCGCAATTACTACTTGACCCCAATGTTTATCGGGCAACCCGATTACGCAGACATCTTTAACTAAATTAGTAGTCATAATAGCTGCTTCTACTTCAAAGGGAAAGACATTTTCTCCCCCGGTAATGATTTTATTACTGATGCGACCGACTATATTTAAATAACCTTCCTCATCAAAAAATCCCAAGTCATCAGGTTGAAAAAACGTGGTATCTTGTTGATTTTTAATAAAGGAAATATCGGGATAATAACCCAGCGCTAAAGAAGCAGCTTGAATGGTAATAATACCGATTTGGTTTGCTTCTAATATTTCACCATCGGCTGTCCGAATAGTTACTTTAGCATGAGGTAAAACCCGTCCGCTGCTATGATTCCCATTCAAAAAATCTGCTGGTTTCATGGTAACAATTTGGGAGGCAGTTTCCGTCATACCGTAAGTAAGCGCTAAGGGTATATGATAGCGTTTTGCTTGAGTCAAAAGTTCATCCCAAGCTGGCGCACCTCCCAACAGAACTGTTTTAAATTCTGATAGCCAATCGGGATGATTATTTAACAAACGTTGCAGTTGAGTTGGTACTAAAGAGATAAAAAAATCTGTTTGTTTTATATCAGGTTTTTGGCCGGATTCTAGGGATTTGAATGGTATAACCGCTAATTTGCCACCCGTGGTAAAAGAGCGCATGAATTGCATTAAACCACTGACATGATATAGAGGTAAAACACAAAATGAATTAACTTGATTTAAATCAAAATATTTAGTAAAACCTTGTACTGATGCGAGTAATGTTTCCCAAGTGTGAATAGCGAAACGAATTTTACCGGATGACCCACCAGTGGGAATCATGATGCGATTTTTGATGGGGGTTTGATTTGCGATCGCAAAATTTATGCTATTATAATCAGCCAGGGTTTGTTCTCCCCAAATCAAGTCAGGTTGCACCAACTCAAACACTTGTTGCCATTCCGCTTTAACCCAATCAGGATTACAAAGAAATACGGGGCAACCAGCAGCAGTCGCCGCAATAAAGCCAGCTAAAAACTTGACTGGATTTTTTTCAGCCAGAATAATTTGCGGTAATTTTCCATCTTTAGAAAATCGAACTAATTCTAAATATAATTTTTCAGCATATTGATTAAACTGGCGACTGTCATAACCAATCAGCCACTCATCATCAGCACGTTGTTCGAGATAGGCTAACGGGTTTTCCATAAATTATCTAACCAGTTTGTTTCCTCTTCAATAAACCAATGTTTAACACCAAATCCCATTGCTCTGTTACGCTGGGAAAAGTGAGAAAGTTCGGTAGCTAAGTTAAGTGCGGATTCTCTGCCAATCGTTGTTTCAAAAACCGATGAAAAAACCGCATCAATTTGATGTTGTTGAAAAAATTGCCGCAGCAGTTTGGGAGAACCTGCGATACAGGGTTTAATGACAAAAATTCCTTGCCAACCTTGTTGATAATAAGTTTGTAATTGAGTGATAGTAGCAACAGATTCATCTAATGCTAGTGGGGTAGAATAGTGCTGACTTAAATCCAGCATGGCATCGAATTCATTGACGGGTAATGGCTGTTCTAAAAATTCGATCGCAAATTTATCGCAAATCTTTAACCACTCATTTGCCGATTGCCAATTCAATCCACCATTGGCATCTAATCGCAATTTCGCTGATGATGGTAATCTATCCACTAGCTGCTGGAAAATATCGATTTCTTCCTCAATTGAAGCAATCCCAATTTTCCATTTAAAAGTGCGATATCCTTGTTGCCAAAGATTTTCCCATTCTTCTAAAGCAGCGATTCCTGTTGGTAATAAACCTGCGAATTGACCTAACCCCCCCGACCCCCCTTCCCTACGAGGGAAGGGGGGAGTAATACTCTTACTCCCCTCTCCTTGTAGGAGAGGGGTTGGGGGAGAGGTCAAATCTTCCCAAGCAGACTCAAACCCAAACTGACAAGCGGGTAATTTGAATGGAATAGAAAAAATCATTTCAGTGGTGATTTCTTCTGGTAAATTGCCACAAAAATTTACAGCTTCCTCGCAACTTTCTGAACCAAACCAAGGGATAGGGGCAATTTCTCCCCAACCAATATTACCGATTTCATCAGTAAGACGGATAATAATACCCTCTCTGTGATACCAGTTACCGTGACTGGTAGAGAGGGGGCGTTTAAACTGTTTTTGATAAGGACAAAATGCCAACCGATAAATCATCAAATGCCTGCCAGGATGAACCCTAATCCTAACAGCAATCCGCTCCAAAAATGAAGGGATACGGCAATGAATTTACAGTTACTAACTTTTAATGGCTGATTATGATATTTGCCAACGTGACCAAATAATTTAATGGCAAAAGGTAAACTCAAAAAAGTTAGTAAAGTGCCGATGGGAAAAATATGCAAACCTGCACATACCGCAGTCAGAACAAAAATGCTACCGCCAAACCAAGGTAAAAGTTTCGCACTTCTAGCAGTTCCCAGTCTAACAATAGGCGATCGCTTTCCGGCAGCCAAATCATCATCGACTTGGTGAAAATGGGAGCAAAACAAAATTAAACTGGTACTGATGCCTATGATAACGGAAGTAGTTAAGCTAACGATCGACCAAGTTTGAGTTTGACTGTAGTATGCGGCAGCAATTGCTAATGGCCCAAAGGTAATGAAGCAAATAATTTCGCCCAAACCTTGGTAGCCAAATCGAAAAGGTGGCCCCTGGTAAGTGTAGCCCATCGCGCAGCAGAGGATGACCAACGCGATTACGGTAAAATCTTGTTGTAGCCATGCAATGGCAAATATTCCCAAAATCCCGGTAGCTAAAAACAAATTAGCTAACCAAAAAATCAAAGATTTGTTGCCTGTTAAATTAACTAATGAATGGGCTTTATTTTTATCAATTCCCGTTTCCGAATCAAACACATCATTGCTGAGATTTATCCAAGCAACAATCAAAATCGCTGAAAATAAAAAGGTAGAAAATATCGACCCATTAATTTTGCTGGTTTCTGCAAAAGCAATCGCAGTTCCCACCCAAATCGGAATAATCGCAACACTATACATGGGTGGTTTAAGTGCTGCAAACCATAATTTATTGTTTGACTGTGCAATAGAGCGTGTAGTCATCAGGCAGTAGAAATTTAACTTTCAGATTTTAATAATTTTATAATCCTAAGGTGCTGATGGTACACTCAATCTGAAAAAAGCGTCGCCATGTCAACGAGTGCTCGGTTACCATTACTTACCAGGTATGTACCACATTTTGACTCCTTGGCAAACCCTTTACTGGTTTATTTTGGACAATTTTTCGTTTCCATCCATATGTGTAGGTTGGGTTGAGGTACGAAACCCAACATTCATCAACTTGGTGTTAGGTTTCGCTGTCGCAAGAGCCCAACCTACATATCTGGTTTATTTGGGATGATTTTTTCGTTGCCATCCATGCCAGTTGCCTGTCAAACAACACTTTTAGGCAACTAGATGTTACCAAAAAGCCAAAACTAGTACAAAGCTACAGCAAAATGCTTATATGGAGTGGGAGTCTGTTAACTCTAGACATACCATGCTCATAATTGAAAATTTGGCAAGCAAACTTTAAAAAAATTTGCTATGTTCGCTTCTGCCCCAGTAACTAATCATGCGAGTCTGTTTGAGGATAAAAAGGAACTGCATCAGTTTCTTCTCGGTTGTAAACAAACCTTAGCCCAAAAAGGACAGAGAAAAATTGTCAGTATTTCTGTCCCGATTAAACCGATCGATCCTCTGATTATCCTAGATAAAATTGCTCAACCGGAGCAATTACATTTTTATTTAGAAAACGCCAACCAAGAGGAAGCAATTGTTGCGATCGATACGGCGATTAAGTTTAATGTTGAAGGTGCTAACCGCTTCTCTCAATCCCAACAATTTATCGAATCCTGTCTTGCTAACACTATTGTTACTGGTGCGTTAGATATCCCTTTTTCTGGCCCTCACTTTTTCTGTACGTTTACTTTTTTTGATGAGAATATCAATAGTAATTCCCCTTTTGCACCTGCCACCATTTTTCTACCTCGTTGGCAAGTTTCTTGTCAAAAAGAGCATGGCACTATAGTTGTTAATACTGTACTGCACTCCGATCTAAATATAGATGTTCTCGCCGATCACATTTGGCAAAAATTAAATAAGATCAAAACATTTAATAATCTAATTTTTTCTGCTAAAACTCACCAAACCAAATTGAAGACAAAAGATGTCACAGATCGAAACAACTTTAAAACATCTGTCACTTCTGCCTTAGAATCAATTCAAGCCAAACATTTCAGCAAAATCGTTTTATCCCATGCCATAGAAATAAATTCACCTCATCCTTTCCAGCGAGTTGATCCTCTCAATAATTTACGAAAAATTTATCCTGATTGCTATGTTTTTTCTACTAGCAATGGCAAAGGTCATAAATTTATTGGTGCTAGTCCAGAACGGTTAATTCGGATTCGCGATCGCAAATTAGAAACTGATGCTTTAGCAGGTTCAGCACCACGAGGCACAACTGCCACCGAAGATGCCTATTTAGCAGAACGTTTACTGAATAGTGAAAAGGAAAGACACGAACATCGAGTAGTGATTGATTTTATCGTTCAGCGCTTATCTAATCTTGGTTTGAATCCCCAACGTTTACCTCTACCCGGATTTTTAAAACTGTCCAATATTCAGCATTTATGGACACCAATTCGCGGTATAATCCCAATGGGAATTCATCCATTACAAATTTTAGCCGAACTTCATCCAACCCCGGCGGTTGCAGGCGATCCTAGAGATATTGCCATGAAGGAAATCCGCCATTATGAAGGATTCGATCGCGCAGTTTACGCCGCACCTTTAGGCTGGGTAGATCATCGCGGAAATAGTGAATTTATTGTGGGAATTCGTTCTGCATTAATAAATTGCGATCGCGCTAGACTATACGCTGGTGCTGGTATCGTCGCCGGTTCAGATCCCGACAAAGAACTAGCCGAAATCCAACTCAAACTCCAAGCACTTCTCAAAGCATTAGTTTAGTCATTTGTCATCTGTCATTGGTCATTTGTTAATAGTTAATTTTTTTCTCTTAGCAAATGACCAATAACAAATGACCAATAACCAATAACCAATGACAAATTAAATGATTGATTTTCGTAACACCAATTCCGTTTGGTCTTCCATCCTAACCGAAACCTTAACACGACTCGGATTAACCACCGCAATTATTTGTCCCGGTTCTCGTTCTACGCCTCTCGCCATTGCATTTGCTCAACAAAAAAGAGTAGAAGCAATCCCCATTTTAGATGAACGTTCAGCCGCTTTTTTTGCATTGGGACTTGCCAAAAAGTCGCGATTGCCAGTAGCATTAGTTTGTACTTCCGGCACTGCTGGCGCAAACTTTTATCCGGCTATCATTGAAGCAAGAGAAAGCCGCATTCCTCTGTTAATATTAACAGCCGATCGGCCCCCCGAATTGCGCGATTGTCATTCCGGACAAACCATCGATCAAGTGAAATTGTACGGCAATTATCCTAACTGGCAAACCGAATTAGCCGTACCATCATTAGACATCGGAATGCTCAATTATTTGCGGCAAACCATCATTCATAGCTGGGGCCGATCGCTCTCGCCAACCCCAGGCCCAGTACATCTTAACATACCCTTTCGCGACCCCCTCCCCCCCATTCCCGAACCCGCCGCCAATCAACTGCAATCCCAATTTGACATCGAACAATTCTTTAATTTTATCTCTTCTTCCTCTTTTCCCGTAACACAGAATATCAAACTAGGAAATGATGTTTATTCTTTGCTACAATTTGAAAAAGGAATAATTGTTGTCGGCACTACTCAACCATCATTCCCTAAACAATATTGTCAAGCAATTTCTCACCTTTCTCAAACTTTAAAATGGCCTGTTTTAGCGGAAGGATTATCGCCGTTAAGAAATTACACCGAAATCAATCCTTATTTAATCTCGACTTATGATTTAATTTTACGCAATCAACAATTAGCCAAAGAGTTAACACCAGAAATCGTTATCCAAATTGGAGAATTACCCACCAGTAAAGAGTTACGCAATTGGTTAAGTAATACCCAACCAACCAGATGGATAATTGACCCCAGTCATCACAATCTCGATGCACTACACGGTAAAACAATTCATTGGCGAATCTCCGTAGAACAATTGGCTGAACTCGTTAAATTTGAACCCAAATATATAAGTGATTACCTCAAAACATGGTGTAACGTCGAAGCAAAAGTGAGACAACGCCTCAACAAAACAATGTCTGCGATCGAACATTTATTTGAAGGAAAAGCAGCTTGGTTAATTTCCCAAGTTTTACCGCCAGAAACACCCATATTTATTGCCAACAGTATGCCAGTGCGAGACGTTGAATTTTTCTGGCAACCAAATAACTCGGGTATTCAACCTTTTTTCAATCGTGGCGCTAATGGCATTGATGGCACTTTGTCAACCGCTTTAGGGATTGCCCATCGCAATCAAAGCAGTGTGATGTTAACGGGAGATTTGGCTTTATTGCACGACACCAACGGCTTTTTGTTACGAAATAAATTGGTAGGTCATTTAACAATTATTTTGATTAACAATAATGGAGGTGGTATATTTGAAATGTTACCGATCGCGAAGTTTGAACCGCCTTTTGAAGAGTTTTTTGGCACGCCGCAGGATGTAGATTTTGCTCAATTATGTGCTACTTATGGAGTTGAGTATATTTTGATAAGTTCTTGGTTAAAGTTTCAGCAGCTTTTGAATCCTTTGCCAACTCAGGGGATTAGAGTTTTGGAGTTGAGAACAAATCGGAAGGCTGATGCGAAGTGGCGGAAAGAAAATTTAGGAGAGTTTGCGGATGGGGTTTAGGATTTTTTTTACCACAGATGTCCACAGATGAACACAGATGAACGCAGATGTAGATTTGATTTGTCTGTAATTGTTCAGAAGATGTTGATTCGGAATGGGAAATGATTTTTGATTGTAGTTCGATTAAAACCTAAAATCGAATCAATTCCCATTCCTTGAGAAAAGGTTTAGCGGCGAGCACGTTTATCGCGGTCTTGACGCCTGCGATCGCGCCATTCTGCGATCGTTAGATAGAGGACGCCGCCGGAAACTGCAAGTAGCAGTCCAAAGGCAACTAAAGCCAGAACATTTACAATTGTCGTTTCCACTGTACTTAGAAACCGTTACGGCCCCAAACTACCATCGAGATCGAGTAAGTAAACAGAACTAGTAAAGCAACCCAACCTAAAGAGAGAATATCCATAGCTTGCTGTCAAAGAAATGTTACAAAATTACTCCAAGCTTTATGATACTTCCAAGTGGTGGTAGTTTACTTTGGACATCTTGCAAGCAGAACGAATCGAATCTCTCAAAGCAGGCATCCTAGCCGCTTTTTCCCTTGCGATCGCGTATGGCGTCGTCACCTTGAGTAACCTGGTGTTAGCAAAGCAGTTTCCAGTACCGATCGGTCTAGAAATCTCCACAGGCATCAATCTCCTATTTAGTGGGGCGATCGCTTGTTTGAGTGGCTTTCTTTTTGGCGTCACCTACCGCTACATCATCCGAGAGGATAAAAATTCCCACCTCCAAGATGGGGCGGTGTTAGCCTTTGGACTAGTGCGAGGATTAGCCCAAGTGGACGCGGGACTGACTTTTTACCATAACTGGTGGACATTTGGCGTTTTAGCGATCGAGAGTATTTTGCTATTTGCGATCGCCCGCTTTACCCTCGATCGGGCCATCAACTTCGGCTGGGTCAGACCTTTTAAGTCAAGCTAAACTCCTCAAATTCAGGTTGACCGTACATCATATTCCGGTCAACTTCACAACCAATTTTGCAACTGTCCACCCTTCACCCGTTGCGATCCAGCGCGAAACATGATTTTCAGCCCAAACTGTTCTAGACGCTTATCAAACTGGACAATCATCCCTATTTTTTTCACTGTATGACTGGTTAACTAGGATTATCAGAACAAACAAATGGGTGTAAAAAATATGGAAAATTTAGTTTATCTTCACATGAACTTAGCTTACGAACAATCTTTATCCTCCAAACATCAATCATCTAATTTGAAAGGATTAAAACAGTTCATAGAAAATTCTAACAAACCCACCAAGCATTCTCTAGTTTCTCAAGGAGATCAAAACTTCACCAGAGGTCTACTGACGATTAACCTATGATTACATACCAACAAAAGCTTCACTCAAACAAAAGATCACCGTTAGAAACGGTTACTGATGACTTAATGATTTTAATTCAACAAATAGAAGAGCGTCCAAGCATTTCTCATTGGTCAATTCGGATGACTTTGAAAGCAATTCGAGATCAAGCACAAACAACCGCTCAAAACTCTATCCAACCAGAAAAGCTTGCTTCCTAATTACATTTCTCCTACAGCGTTTTGACACTCCCCAGCCTAAAGGTATGGGGATTCTACATTCACAGACTCACCGTTAAACGACAGGCTTGCGCCAACCGCCCAAGAGGGCAAATCTCCTGTAGCGTAAGTTCCGGTATGCCCTACCGTACTGAGTCCTAACCTTAAAATGTTGATTGCTGCATTGATATCTCGATCTTCTGTGTATCCGCAATGAGGACAAACATGAGTCCTGGTAGATAGAGACTTGTTCACTTTTTCGCCACAGCGAGAACAATTTTGACTTGTGTTATGGGGAGAGACTGCCACAGTTAACTTCCCATATTTATGAGCAAAATACTCCAACCACAAGCGAAAAGTATACCAACCAGCATCAGAGATTGATTTAGCTAGATGTCGATTACGTACCAACCCTTTCACATTCAAATCTTCATAGGCCACCAAATCGTTAGATTGGATAACGGAGTATGCTAATCTCTTGCAATACTCTTTTCGTTGCCTACTTACTTTTAAATGTTTCCGGGCATATCTATTCCTAGCTTTGTGGTAATTGTTAGATTGCCTTGCGCGAGCTTTTTTTCTTTCTGGGCTAAACTTCTGAGACTTTTGGCGATTAGCTCGGTTTAACTGTTTTTCTGACTTACGGTAGAACTGGGGGGATGGTTCTACATTGCCTTTATTGTCAGCAATGAAATACTTAAGTCCCAGGTCAATACCCACTACCTGATTTGTGGGTTGAGTCTCAACTGTAACATTGACATCGATGGCAAATTGGGCATAGTAACCGTCAGCACGACGTACTAAACGGACACGCTTGATTTGCTTGATGTCATAGTAATTAAGGTCGTAAGTTCCCTTTAACTTGAGAGTTCCGATTCCTTTTTTGTCCAAGAAAGTGATGGCTTTTCTTGTTTCTGAAAGCTTCCATCCGGTTGACTTATATTCAACCGAACGGCAGTTTTTCTTGAACTTGGGAAACCCTTTCTTGCCTTTAACCTTTTTCTTACAGTTGTCGTAAAACCGAGCGATGGCACTCCAACAACGTTCTGCCGCAGATTGTCTAGCCATTGAATTGAGTTGATCGGCAAAGGGAAATTGGGCAGCTAACACAGCACAGTATTTATTCAATGCGTACTTATCTACTTTTAAATCTTTGCGATCCATCCAGTAGCGCAAGCACTTGTTCTGAATGAATTGGCTAGTCCGAATTGCTTCATCTATGGCCTGATATTGCTTTTGTTTACCTTTGACTTTGAACTCGTAAACAATCATGGCATCGACCAATCAACCACGTTCTTATGCTAACACAAAAAATATAAAGACGTGCTAGAAGCACGAGGTTTTAAACCCAAGTTTCTGATAATCGACAACACGAACATAAAAACCCGGTTTCTTCAAGAAACCGGGTTTTTTATTGGCGATATAACCGACTAATCAATCAAACAGGAATCACCAACCGCCACACGGGGTAAGCGATGCTTGAAACTACAGATAATTTCCCAAGAAATAGTTCCCAAAGTAGCTGCCCAATCATCAGGTAAAATCTCGATATCTCCATCTTTTCCGAGTAGAGTTACCACTTCACCTACTTGCAAATCGGGGATAGCACTTACATCTAACATCAATTGATCCATTGTAATTGCACCCACTTGGGGGATTAATTGACCTCGGATCAGAACGTTAGTTTTGTTAGAAAGATTGCGAGGAACTCCATCAGCATAACCGATACCTATTACGGCGATGCGCGTTTCTTTTTGGGCGATAAATTGATACCCGTAACTAACACCAGTACCCGGTGGAATTGTTTTTACTTGAGTAACTCTGGCTTTTACTTGCATGACGGGTTTTAGTTCTATTACCCGTTTTAAATGTTCAGCTGGATAAAGACCGTAAACAGCTAAACCAGCCCGCACCATATCGTAATGTAAGGATGGGCTGGTTAACATAGCAGCCGAGTTTGCAAAATGCAATCGGGGTAATTTGATTCCCACAGATTTGATTTGATTGATGGCATCTTCAAATCGCTGTTGCTGCTGCTTCATACCCGTAGGATCGGGACTATCAGCAGTTGCCAAATGGGAATAAATACTGGCAATTTTAAGATTGGGTAGTCGGTTAACTAGTTGGACGAAATCTACTGCTTGCTGCCAAGGAACGCCCAAGCGCGACATCCCCGTATCCAATTTGAGATGGACTGGTAAAGTTAGGTGCGAAGCACTTAAAGTTTCTGAAAAACCTAAAGCTTGCTGGGGCGTGCAAATCGTGGGCTGCAATTTCCAATGGGCGATCGCTTTTATTTGTTCCGGCGTGTGAGTAGCACCTAAGATTAAGATCGGCGCGTCAATCCCCGCTTCTCGCAGTTCGATACCCTCTGGAATTGTCGCTACTCCCAGCCAAGAAGCGCCATTTTCCAACGCAGTCTGGGCTACCATCGCCGCACCGTGACCGTAAGCATCTGCCTTTACCACTGCCATCAATGCCGTTTGGGGCGATAAGATACTCTTCAATTGCCTGACATTGTGGGCTAAAGCGGCTAAATCGATTTCTACCCAAGCACGTTGGCAAAGTCCCCCATAAGCCGTTACCTGATGGGTAATGCTGGATTTTGCACCCAACGATGCACCAAAACTGGTCTGGGCTGCATCAACCATTTTTTTCACTCCTCAAAACACACACTACTGAAAATTTAAGTCCTTTTCTTAAATTGCCCAAGGACAAAACTATTCAGATTAAGCAGGTAGTTTATCTATACATCAGGATTCACAAAATTTCGTCATTTGTCATCGGTCATTAGTCATTGGTCACGGGATTTCCTCTAGGGTGTGGTCAAAACCCGTTGCAGGGGTAGGTCGCGATTCTCGTGCCGAGGCTGCGTCAACGCTCAAGTATAAAACGGCATTTTCTCGAACAGCCACTTCATAGGTAGCTTTTTTAGAGACTGCACGATACTCTTAGAACTTGCGTAATCTCCCGACCAAACAAACCTACAAATGTCTAATAACCCTTTAGCCGAAGTTTTTGGCTTTCCAAGTAACAGCTTTTCGGAGCAAGCAGAGCGCTATCGTCGAAATAAGCTCTGTCCATATAACAATAAAGTGCCCAATTGTACAAAGGACAAGGCTAATGACCCATTAGGAGTATGTAGCATTTATCACAGAAGTTCTCCTGTCATCACTTGTCCAGTCCGATTTAGGCAAGATTGGTTAATCGCTGAGAATGCTGCCACTTTTTTCTTTAGAAATCAGGCAAACTGGACTTCATTAACAGAAGTTCGGCTAAAGGATGCTAACGGGCAATCAGCAGGCAATATTGATGTTGTGTTAGTTTCTTACGATGACCGAGGAAGGGTGCTAAATTTTGGAGCTATTGAGGTACAGGCCGTCTATATATCTGGCAATGTACGCAAACCTTTCGAGACGTACATGAGTAATCCTCAAGATTGGGAGAACATTGATTGGTCAAGATTAGCAGACTACTACCCAACTCCAGACTATCTCTCATCATCACGTAAGCGGTTGACTCCTCAGCTATTGTACAAAGGCGCAATCCTGCATGGGTGGAACAAAAAGCAGGTTGTTGTTGTTCAAAAAAGCTTCTTTGAAACGCTACCTAATTTACCAAGAGTTGAGCAAGAATATGCTGAAATTGCTTGGTATCTTTACGATCTGCAACGCCAAAGCGATCGATTTGATTTAGTCTTAAGCGATGTTGTTTACACGGAATATTGGTCAGCAATTAATCGAATTTCTACTCCAGAACCCGGAAGATTAGAAGATTTCATTGAACTTCTTCAACAAAAACTTGATAATAAATTGGAAAGCCCTCCAGATACACAAACCATTCTGGATATGCCTTTGCAGTAAGAGAAAAACAATGAGCCAGATTGAGCTATCTGATACGCAATCACTACAAAGCAAACACCATATAGTAAATATTGCTAGTGTGCCTCAACGTAGCCCTTTTCGCTATGCTGGAGGCAAAACTTGGTTGGTTCCAAGAATTAGACAATGGCTTTTGAAACAAGGTGGTTTAAACAAAGAATTGATTGAGCCATTTGCAGGTGGCGGTATTGTGAGCCTGACTGCTGCTTTTGAAAGTTTAGTTGGTCAAGTAACAATGGTAGAAAAAGATGAGGGCGTGGCTGCTGTATGGCGCACCATTTTAGGAGATGACGCTGGATGGCTAGTCAACGCTATTGGAAATTTTCATCTGACTCCAGAAAGCGCAAGAAAAGTGATTGAAGCCTCTAACCAATCTTTAGAGTCTCTTGCTTTCGCTACAATTGTGAAAAACCGTGTTAACCGTGGTGGCATTCTTGCAGATGGAGCTAGTTTTATCAAGCAGGGAGAAAATGGCAAAGGTATAACATCACGTTGGTATCCTGAAACCCTTCAAAAGCGGATACTTGCCATTACAGAAATGAAAGATAAAATTAAATTTATTGAGGGGGATGGATTTAAAGTTTGTGAAAAGAATGCTCATCGGAAAGATGCAATTTATTTTATTGACCCCCCTTATATAAAAGCAGGTCGAAGGCTTTATCGATATTCAAATATCGATCACAAGAGCTTGTTTGAACTCGCTACAAGATTGGAAGGAATTTTTTTAATGAGCTACGATAATACGCAAGAAGCACGAGAGTTGGCAGAACTCTACAACTTCTCTACAAGATCTATCTCAATGAAAAATACGCACCATGCTGAGAAAACAGAGTTATTAATTGGGCGTGATTTATCTTGGCTTTTGGAGTAAAAAAGCTTAATTAAAATGTGAGGCTTCTTGGTTGCCGTATAACTATGTATTCAATGTCAGTGCGATCGCGCCTCGCTGTAAGTCAGGGTAAGTCAGATTGAGCGTATCACATCCTTACTTGTGACAGTAGGTAACGTGAAACCAAACATAACTCGATCTATCGCATTAACTAGAAGGATATAATGCGATCGTGAAATTAGATTTCAAACTGCGAATCTAGCAGTCACACTTTACTCTCCAAGCATCGATCGTACCTGCAATCTCTAGAAGTTTCAATTAGAACCTCCAATGATTAGCCTTTATTTGATTACAATCGATAGCTTATGTTGCATACATAGCGATCTAACGACTAAGTTGAGCGGCGGCAGACAACCTTGGCATCACCATTAAGATCTCTCAACTGTCCGCTCCAGCGCGTTGTTATGCCGCGATGCTTGCCAGTTACCCACAACTCTAAATTAACTTGCCTTTGTAGAATTGCCGAAACTGAATTAAACTTAGTTTATAGACTTAGTTCTTTAAGAGCATGGAAACTGTAAATATTCATCAGGCTAAAACAAACCTTTCTCGGCTATTGTCCCGTGTGGAACTCGGAGAGGAAATCGTTATTTCAAACCGAGGTATCCCAATTGCTAAACTTGTTCCATTTCGGACATCCTTAGATCGACGGTCTAGTTTGGGACAAGATCGAGGGATGTTTACTGTACCGGATGACTTTAATGCTCCTTTACCAGAAGATATTTTGGCGGCATTTGAGGGTGGCGCAGAGTGAGACTCTTACTAGATACGCAATGCTGGCTATGGTGGTTTGCTCAACCAGAAAAATTAAATGAGAACGTAATTGAGCAGATTGCAGATGAAACCAATGAAGTATGGTTCTCAGTTGCCAGTGTTTGGGAGATGGGAATTAAGGTTTCAATTGGTAAGTTGTCACTGCCAGAGCAGATAGATGCCTATGTCTCTACTCGTATGACTCAACTAGGAGCTAGATCGTTAGAGATCGCTAATTCTCATGCTTTGCGGGTAGCTGCATTACCTTTACATCATCGTGACCCTTTTGACAGAATGCTGATTGCACAAGCTCAACTAGAAGACATGACGCTTGTAAGTGCAGATTCAACATTTAATCAATATGAAGTCTCTTTACTCTGGGCGGCTAGTTCCTAGTTTTTATCAAGCTTCAAAATTGGTATAAGAAACCAGCATAAAGCAGTAAAAGCAGCACTGATAGAAGTCAGCAAAGCAAATGGAATTTTGAAGTCATACAGCCAACCCCCGAAAATTTCTCCAAAAAAAAGCGTCAAACTCATGGCTATAGGCACAGAGTTTTACCTGCCTTCTAGATACTCATGAAAGGATAGAATGCGCTTGCTCAATTAGATTTCAAAGTGTGAATCTAACAGTTACGCTTCACTCTCCAAGCATTGATAAATATATCAGAAAGGGAAGAACTGAAGAATTATCTACCGCATTGATGAAGATGCAATTTTAATTCTTGAGGTGTTTAACAAAACAACAAGAACAACACCCGCCAGCGTTATTGATACCTGCCAAAAACGACTGAGCAAGTATGACAAAGATGTGGAGGACTAGAGATATGGAAGAAGCTAAGAGAAAAAAATTAGAAGACAAAGGTTGGAAGGTTGGAACTGTCTCAGAATTTCTAGACCTTACTCCAGAGGAAACAACATTTATTGAGATTAAGCTTGCACTTAGCCGTTATCTGAAAGAACGGCGACAAAAATCAATGACTCAAACGGAACTAGCAGATAAATTACATTCAAGCCAACCTCGTATTGCTAAAGCTGAGAATGGGGATGCTTCAGTGTCTATTGAACTGCTAATTCGGGCAATGTTGGCGACAGGTGCAACCCCTCAAGAAATCGGGCAAGTTATTGCAAAAGTGGGTTAGATTCACTCTTCCACAGATATGCTTGGTGTACTTCCCCAACCGAAAGTTACAATGCGCGAGCGAAATTAGATTTCAAACTGTGAATCTAGCGATCGCACAGTCGTGAGCGTCGGGTTTCATCCTTCAACCTGACCTACAAGATCGAGCGATCGCATATTGGGTGCATGGTTATTGTTCAACTGCGACGCGATCATCTCAAGCAGCACCCTACTGTGTGTACTGCCGTTTGTAAGGAGGCTGTAAACCCAACATAATTTCTTCTCTGGGAACACCCATTTCAACTTTGAATGTCGCTATTTTTGACGCGGACTTTGAAAACAGTATAGGTCGTGCCAGAAATTCGATCGCC